>NZ_NKFM01000023.1:0-77599 GCF_002223085.1 Burkholderia sp. HI2714
CGAGCTCCTTGCGGCCGTAGCCGACGTTCACGCACCAGAGGCCGGCCATCCCGTCGATCACCTTGTTGCCGTCCGAGTCCCACAGGTAGACGCCGTCGGCCTTCACGATCACGCGGCTGCCCGCGCGATTCAGCGCGCCCATGTCGGAGAACGGGTGAATGTGGTGCGCGGCGTCGAGCGCGCGGTATTCGGCGGTCGTGCGCGCCTGCGTCGCACGGGGCGCTGCGGCCGTGGCGCTCGGTGCGGCCGGCTGGATCCAGGCAGATTCGTTGCGGTACGTCATGTTTCCTCCGTGATTCCGTATTCGGTCGGGTGCACGCTCACACGTGCAGCAGCAGATGCCTGCGTTCCCACGAGCTGATCACGCGGAAGAACGCTTCGTATTCAGTGTCCTTCAGCGCCAGGTACGCTTTCACGAACTTGTCGCCGAGAATGCCGGCCAGCGGCGTGCAGGCCGCCATCAGCGAGATGCCCTCCTCGAGATTGCGCGGCAGCTGGTACGGCAGGTTGTAGCCGTCCGACGCGATCGGCTCGGTCGGCGCGAGCTGCTGGGTCAAGCCGAGATAGCCGGCCGCGAGCGTCGCCGCGAACGCGAGGTACGGATTGCAGTCGACACCCGGGATCCGGTTCTCGATACGGCGCGCCGACGGGCCCGACTGCGGAATGCGGAAGCCGACCGTACGGTTGTCGTAGCCCCACTGCACGTTGATCGGCGCGGCCATGAAGCGCGACAGGCGGCGATACGAGTTGATGTACGGCGCGAAGATCGGCATCAGTGCGGGCGTGTACTTCTGCAGCCCTGCGAGATAGCTGTGGAACATCGGCGACACCGCACCGTCCTCGCTGGAAAACAAATTGCGCCCCGTGTGCGCGTCGGCCAGGCTCTGGTGGATGTGCATCGCCGAGCCCGGCTCGTCCTGCATCGGCTTCGCCATGAAGGTTGCATACATGTTGTGGCGCAGCGCCGCCTCGCGCACGGTGCGCTTGAACAGGAACACCTGGTCGGCGAGCGACAGCGCATCGCCATGCACGAAGTTGATCTCCATCTGCGCCGCGCCGACCTCGTGGATCAGCGTCTCGATATCGAGCCCCTGCATCTCGCAGTATTCGTAGATGTCCTCGAACAGCGAATCGAACTCGTTCACGGCCTCGATCGAATACGACTGCCGGCCGGTCTCCGCACGCCCGGTGCGGCCGACGGGCGGACGCAGCGGCAAGTCGGGATCGGCGTTCATGTCGACGAGATAGAACTCGAGCTCGGGTGCAACAACCGGTTGCCAGCCTTTCGCCTTGTACAGGTCGAGCACGCGGCGCAGCACGTAGCGCGGCGAGATCTCGACCGGTGAGCCGTCGAAATGCACGCAGTCGTGGATCACCTGCGCGGTCGGGTCGACGGCCCACGGGATCAGGCAGATCGTCGACGGATCGGGCACGCACACCATGTCGGGATCGGTCACGCCGGTCAGCGTACCGTCCTCCGGATAGTCACCGGTGACGGTCTGCACCATCACGGCCTGCGGCAGGCGCATCGATTCGCCGGATTCGAACTTGTTGCGCGGAATGATCTTGCCGCGCGCAATGCCGGCCATGTCGGGAATGATCGCCTCGACCTCGGTGATGCGGTGCTGTCGCAGGAATTCGCTCAGTTCGGGTTGCATGATCGGCCTCTATCAGTCGACGTCGGATGCGGCCGGTGACGGCATCGCGCCGCCGGCCGCATGAATGCGATGCGTCATGCGCGCGCGACATGCCGCGCCGAATGCCGCGAAGATGTCGCGCGACAGCGGCTGTTCCGCGTAGCGCCATTCGGGATGCCACTGCACGCCGAGCACGAACGCGCGCGCGCCGCGCACGCTGACGGCCTCGACCAGCCCGTCGGGCGCACTGGCTTCGACGACGAGCCCCACGCCGAGTTGCGCGATGCCCTGGTCGTGCAGGGAATTGACCGTCGCTTCCTGCGCGCCGCGCGCGACCCGCTGCAGCAGGCCGCCCGGCGCGAACTGCACGACGTGCGCGGGGCCGTACTGCCGTTCGAGCGGATCGGCGGGCCGCTCGCGGTGATCGTCGAAGCCGGTCGTCGCGTGCAGCCGCTGATGCAGCGTGCCGCCGTAGGCGACGTTCAGCTCCTGCATGCCGCGACAGATCGCCAGCACGGGCACGCCCGCGTCGATTGCCGCGCGGATCAGCGGCAGCGCGGTCGCGTCGCGAGCGGGGTCATGCAGCGTGTCGGGTGCGCTCGCGTCGCCGCCGTAATGATGCGGCTCGACGTTCGAATAGCTGCCGGTCAACAGCAAGCCGTCGATCGCCGCGACGATCGCATCGGCCGGCTGACGCGCGCCGAGCGCGGGCAGCACGAACGCAAGCGCGCCGGCGCCGTCGACGAGCGCGGCCAGGTACTTCTCCCCCGCCGAGTGGTTCGGATGCGCACCGCGCAGGATGCGGTCGGCGGTGACGGCTACGATCGGGCGCGCACGCATGGGCGGCTCTCCGGTAATCGCGCGCGATGCGTCTGCACGCGGGACGTTGAAGGTTCATGCCGACGCCGCACGCATGCGCCACGACGCGGCGCATGACCATGCGCGATCCTGCCGCGCGGACGATGCGGCAACAGGCGGTGCGACCCGGAACGGAAGCGGAAAACGACGCTAGGGCAACAACGATGCGCTGCCGTCGCACTGCACCGCGCTGAACACGTGCGCGGACACGAGATTGAAGCGGCGCAGGCCGCGATGGGAAATGGCGAAGAAACGAGGCGCGCGTAAAAAGGCGGCACGCGTGCCGCGATCAGCATGCCGGAACGGCCCGGCCTGAGGCGGCGCGCCCGCCGACGGACTTCGCGTCCGGCGTATCGAAGGGCTGGCGGCTTTCACGATCGTACTCGACTGACTGATGAATGCAGGACACGTGTCGCGATCAAGCGCATGCGGCAATGCCGCGCGGCGACACGTCGGCAAGGTGTCTCGCAGCGCATTCCGGCGCGGTGCGGCCACGATCGATGGCCCCGCCGCACGTGCGCGCGTGACGACTTCCTGACATTCAGCTTATATCAACTAAAAATTGCGTCAAATTTTCAGGGGCCGATGACGACATCGATCAGACGAAAGCCAAACGAAAAAAAACGGCATCGATCCCGTGGATCGATGCCGTGTTGTGCATTGCATCGGTGCGGCATGCTGCGTGCCGGCGGGCCACGACGCGCCTGCTCCGCCGCGCTGCCGCATCCGTGCGGCCCGCGTTCAACGATGCGCGAGCGCGGTTTCGACGAGCGTCTGCAATAGCGGCACAATCCGCGCCGCACGCACTTCGTCATACGCGTAAGGACGCGTCTCTTCCATGTAGGTGATCTGCGAGAGCTCGAGCTGCAGGGCCTCGACGCCGGTAGCCGGCACGCCGTAGTGACGCGTGATGTAGCCGCCCTTGAAGCGCCCGTTCGCGACCGCCGTATAGCCGCCATGTTCGAGCACGCGTGCGGCCAACGCCTCGGCCAGGCCCGGCGCGGCACTCGCGCCGCTCGACGTGCCGAAGTTGAAGTCAGGCAGGCGACCGTCGAAGAAGCGCGGCACGTGCGAGCGGATCGAGTGCGCTTCCCATACGAGCACGCGGCCGTGCTCGCGCTTCAGGCGTGCCACCTCGCCTTGCAGCGCCTCGTGATACGGCAGCCAGTAGCGATCGCGGCGACGCATGATCTCGTCGTTGCCGGGCAGCGCGTTCGCCGGATACAGCGGCGCCTTGTCGAACGTATCGACCGGCACGAGCCCCGTCGTGTCCTGCCCCGGGTACAGGTTCTCGTTGTCGGGCGGCCGGTTCAGGTCGACGACGTAACGCGCATGCGACGGTACGAGGATCGATGCGCCGAGGTCGGCCGCGAATCCATACAGCCGTTCGAGATGCCAGTCGCAATCGTCGACGAAACGCGCGTCGTCCGTCATCGTCGCGGCGATGTCGTCGGGGATGTGCGTGCCCGCGTGCGGAATCGAGATCAGCAGCGGCAGCGTGCCCTGCTTCAGCGTGAATACAGCCGGTTGTTCAGTCATGTCGCATCACCGTTGGAGGTCTGCCGGCGCACGCTTGCGGCGTGCGCCGGTTGCGCGCATCAGCGCAGCAGTTGCGCCAGTGCGGCGCGGTAGTCGGCATACGCGACGGCTTCGTCGCGATGACGGCGGCCGCTCACGACGCGCTCGCCGCCCGTGTAGACGTCGAGCACCGGCGTGTCGCCGTGCTCCGCGAACACGATACCCGACAACCACGACGTGTTGTCGTGTTCGGCGATCGCCGGATGATCGGGATCGAGCACGAGCCAGTCCGCGCGGCACCCTTCTTGCAGCGCACCGACGCGCCGCCCGCTGGCCTGCGCGCCGCCCGCGAGCGATGCGTCGAACAGGCGATCGGCGACATGCGCCTGCGTGTCGCTCGCCAGCACGTTGCGCGCGCGGTGCACGAGCCGTTGCCCGTATTCGAGCAGGCGCAACTCCGAGCGCCAGTCGACCGACGCGTGGCTGTCCGAGCCGACGCCGATCACGCCGCCTTGCGCGAGATAGTCGACGGCCGGGAACACGCCGTCGCCGAGGTTCGCTTCGGTCGTCAGGCACAGGCCGGCAACCGCGCGACGCTTCGCGAGCGCCGCCGTTTCAGCCGCGTCGACGTGCGTCGCGTGCACGAGACACCAGCGCGCATCGACGTCGAAGCGATCGAGCAGCCATTGCACGGGGCGCGCGCCGTACGCACGCACGCAGTCGTCGACTTCGGCCGTCTGCTCGGCGATATGGATATGCACGGGTGCATCGTCGGGCAGCCCGTCGAGCAGCACGCGCAAGCCGTGCTCGGATACCGCCCGCAGCGAGTGCGGTGCGACGCCGTAGCGCAGCCCGCCGTGCTCCGGCGCCACGCGGCGCATCGCGTCGAGCAGTTCGAGCAGGCCGTCGGGCGTATTGATGAAGCGGCGCTGGTCGTCACGCGGCGGCTTGTCGCCGAACCCGGCGAACTGGTACGACACAGGCAGCATCGTGATGCCGATACCGGCGGCGCGCGCGGCGTCGATCACGCGCGTGCCGAGTTCCGCGATCTGCGGATAGCGCGAGCCGTCCTGCGTGTGATGCACGTAGTGGAATTCGCACACCGACGTGTAGCCGCACTTGAGCATCTCGACATACAGCCAGCGCGCGATCGCGGCGAGCGCGTCGGGCGTGATCTTCAGCGCGAAGCGGTACATCAGGTCGCGCCAGCTCCAGAAGCTGTCGGACGGATTCGCGCGATATTCGGTGAGCCCCGCCATCGCGCGCTGGAACGCGTGCGAATGCAGGTTCGGCATGCCGGGCAGCACCGGCCCGGCCGCATGCGCGGCGCCAGCCGGTGCGTCGGTGTCGGGCGTCACGCCGGTCAGCGTGCCGGCCGCGTCCCACCGCAGCAGTACGTTACGGCGCCAGCCATCGGGCAGGTACGCATGGTCTGCGAACAACAGGGTGTCGGTCATGAGGCTATCCATTCATCCGGCGAAACACGGTCGTGCCGCCGCGTACGACCTGCTCGCACAGCGGCCGGCCGATCCAGTAGGCGAGCTCCGCCAGCGAGCCGACCGACCACGCGGCGAAGTCGGCCTGGCGACCGACCTCGAGCGCACCGTGGCGATCCGCGCGGCCGAGCGCCGCCGCCGCATGGCGCGTGACGCCCTGCAGCACTTCGGGCACCGTCATGCGGAACAGCGTGCAGCCCATGTTCAGCGTCAACAGCAGCGATTCGAGCGGCGACGTGCCGGGGTTGTGATCGGTCGCGAGCGCGATCGGCACGCCGTGCTTGCGCAGCAGCTCGATCGGCGGCAGTTGCGTCTCGCGGATGAAGTAGTACGCGCCGGGCAGCAGCACGGCAACCGTACCGGCTGCCTTCATCGCCTCGATGCCCGCTTCGTCGAGAAATTCGAGGTGATCGGCGGACAGTGCGCGGTAGCGCGCGGCGAGCGCCGTGCCGCCCGCGTTCGACAGTTGCTCCGCATGCAGCTTCACGGGCAGCCCGCGCCGCGTCGCGGCCTCGAACACGCGTTCGGTCTGCGCGAGCGAAAAGCCGATGCGTTCGCAGAATACGTCGACCGCGTCGACGAGCCCTTCGTCGGCCAGCGCCGGCAGCATCCGGTCGCACACTTCGTCGATGTACGCATCCGCACGGCCCGCATATTCGGGCGGCAGCGCGTGCGCGCCGAGGAAGGTCGTGTAGACGGTGACCGGAAAGCGCTCACCGAGCTGCCGCGCGACGCGCAGCATCTTGCGTTCGCTCGCGAGGTCGAGCCCGTAGCCCGACTTGATCTCGATCGCGGTCACGCCTTCGGCGAGCAGCGGCTGCAGGCGTGCCGCGGCCTGCACGAACAGCGTCGTCTCGTCGGCCGCGCGCGTCGCGCGCACCGTCGATACGATCCCGCCGCCCTGCCGCGCGATTTCCTCGTAGCTGACGCCCGCGAGGCGCTGCGCGAATTCGTCGGCACGCGTGCCGCCGTACACGAGGTGCGTATGGCAGTCGACGAGGCCCGGCGTCACCCACGCGCCGTGCAGATCCTCGCGCCGCCAGTGCGCATAACCGTGCGGCAGCGCGGACATCGCGCCGAGCCAGACGATCGTGCCGGTTTCGTCGACGGCGATCGCCGCGTCGTCGATCGTCTCGTCAGGATGGCCGTGCGGACACAGCCTCAGGTGATGCCAGACAGTCGGTTTCATGCGTTCAGTCTCGTTCGCCGATGGCGAGCGACACGGCGAGCAACGCGCCGCTCCCGCTCACGACGACGTCAAACGCACGCCGCGGCCCGTCGAGCCGCAGCGTGTCCATTTCTTCCAGGGTGTAACGCGTGCCGTCGATTTCGACGGCGGCTTCGCCGGCCGCGCAATACAGCAGCACGGTATCGGCATGCTCGATGCGGTGCGCGCCCGCGCGCCACACGTCGAGCGCACCGCGCGCGGCCGAACGGCGCGTCATCAGATTGAAGTCGCGCGTCGCGCCGTCGTGCAGCGTCGCGTCGATCGCCGCTTCACCCGCAAAATCCGCGCGCGCCAGCGGTGCGTCGAGCACGTGGCGTGCGCCGCCTGCCTCGGCGAGCGTCATGCCCGCGCCGGACAACAGCACGAGCGTGCGGTCGATCCCGTCGAAACGCGAGAACGGCCCGGCCGTGCCGACGTCGGCGACGCTCACGCGCCACGCGAACGCGTCGAGCGCGGCGCCCGGCGGGAACGCGCCGATTTCGCGCGTCACGCCGCCGCCGTTCTTCCATGGCGACGCGACGAGATCCGCTGCGCGGATCATCGTCGCAATCGCCGGCGCCTGGTGGAGCGCCGTCATGCTCAGCGGCCGAGCATCGGCAGCTTCAGGCCGGCTTCGCGGGCCGTCTGCTGCGCGAGTTCGTAGCCGGCATCCGCATGGCGCATCACGCCCGTCGCCGGGTCGTTCAGCAGCACGCGGCCGAGACGCTCGTGCGCGTCGGCGGTACCATCGGCGACGATCACGACGCCCGAGTGCTGCGAGAAGCCCATGCCGACGCCGCCGCCATGGTGCAGCGACACCCACGATGCGCCGCCTGCGGTGTTCAGCAGTGCGTTCAGGAGCGGCCAGTCGCTCACGGCGTCCGAACCGTCCTTCATCGATTCCGTCTCGCGGTTCGGGCTGGCGACCGAGCCGGTGTCGAGGTGGTCGCGGCCGATCACGATCGGGGCCTTCAGTTCGCCGTTCTTGACCATCTCGTTGAACGCCTGGCCGAGGCGATAGCGATCCTTCACGCCGACCCAGCAGATCCGTGCCGGCAGGCCCTGGAACGCAATGCGTTCACGCGCCATGTCGAGCCAGTTGTGCAGGTGCGGATCGTCGGGGATCAGCTCCTTCACCTTCTGGTCGGTCTTGTAGATGTCTTCCGGATCGCCGGACAGCGCGACCCAGCGGAACGGGCCCTTGCCTTCGCAGAACAGCGGGCGGATGTAGGCCGGCACGAAGCCCGGGAAGTCGAATGCGTTCTCGACACCCATTTCCAGCGCCATCTGGCGGATGTTGTTGCCGTAGTCGAGCGTCGCCGCGCCGCGTTCCTGCAGCGCCAGCATCGCGCGCACCTGGACGGCCATCGACTGCTTCGCGACCTTCACGATGCTCTGCGGATCGACCTTCTGCGCTTCGCGCCATTGCGCGACGGTCCAGCCTTGCGGCAGGTAGCCGTTGATCGGGTCGTGCGCGCTCGTCTGGTCGGTCACGCAGTCCGGCGTGATGCCGCGCGTGACGAGTTCCGCGAACACGTCGGCCGCGTTGCCGAGCAGGCCGATCGACACCGGCTTGCCGGTGCGCTTCGCTTCCTCGATCATGCCGAGCGCCTCGTCGAGCGTCGTCGCCTTCTTGTCGACGTAGCGCGTCTTCAGGCGGAAGTCGATGCGGGTCTCGTCGCATTCGACCGCGATCATCGAGAAGCCGGCCATCGTCGCGGCCAGCGGCTGCGCGCCGCCCATGCCGCCCAGGCCGCCCGTCAGGATCCAGCGGCCCGACGGATCGCCGTTGAAGTGCTGGTTCGCGACCGAGAAGAACGTTTCGTAGGTACCCTGAACGATGCCCTGGCTGCCGATGTAGATCCAGCTGCCGGCCGTCATCTGGCCGTACATCATCAGGCCCTTGCGGTCGAGCTCGTGGAAGTGATCCCAGTTCGCCCAGTGCGGCACGAGGTTCGAGTTCGCGAGCAGCACGCGCGGCGCATCCTTGTGCGTGCGGAACACACCGACCGGCTTGCCCGACTGGATCAGCAGCGTCTCGTTCTCTTCGAGATCCTTCAGCGACGCGAGGATCTGGTCGTAGCATTCCCAGTTGCGTGCCGCACGGCCGATGCCGCCGTACACGACGAGCGCATGCGGATGCTCGGCGACTTCCGGGTCGAGGTTGTTCTGGATCATCCGGTAGGCCGCTTCGGCCAGCCAGGTCTTGCAGACTTTCTCGCTGCCGCGCGGCGCGCGGATCGTGCGCGTCGGATCGAGACGGGGATCGATGTGTTTCGGATGGTTCATGACGACTGCTCCCGAAGGAAAATGACTATCAAATAGGAATCAGAAATGCCCGGTGAAGCGATAACGGCTGCCGGGATGCCACAGATTCGCCACCGAGGCGACGACGCCCTGCGACCAGGTGCGTCGATGTAAAACCAGACACGGCTCGACGTCGTCCATCCGCAGCTGCTCGCGCCGCTCGGGCGCCGGGGCCGCCGCTTCGATCCGGTACTCGACGCGCTGCAGCGGCGCCGCGCGCATCAGGTACAGGTTCGGCGTCGTGTTCGTGAAATCCTGCTCGGCGTAATCCGGCGCGACCGCCGGATTCACCCATCGTTCTTCGAGCTGGACGGGCTCGTCATTCTCGAAGTGCAGCACCTGCGAATGAAACAGCTTCGTGCGCACGGCGACCTGCATCTCGTCGGCGAGCGCGTCGTCGGCGCGGATCGTGTCGAGGCCGAGCACGCTGGCGTGATACGCATGCCCGCGCGCACCGACTTCCTCCGAGATGCTGCGGATCGCGACCAGCGTCGACTCGTACTTCGGCCGCGCGACGTAGGTGCCCGCACCCTTCATGCGCGTGAGCACCTGCTCGGCCGTCAACTCGCGCAGCGCGCGGTTGACGGTCATGCGCGCCACCTTGAATTCGCGCGCCAGCTCGTTCTCGGACGGCACCTGATCGCCCTCCTCCCACTCGCCTGCGTGGATGCGGGCCAGGATGAAATCCTTGATCTCCTGGTAGACCGGCGCGCTCATGGGCTTACTGTTCCGACGCGAACGAGAACGGCGCGACCTTCGCGAACGCGCGCTCGCCGACCAGCTTGGCGATCACGGCGATGTCCGGTGCGAAGTAGTGGTCGAGCTCGTAGTGCGCGACCTTGCCGCGGATCGTTTCCATCACCGGCGCCAGCTTCGGGCTCGTGTGGTACGGCGCGCGCAGGTCGACACCTTGTGCGGCGGCCAGCAGTTCGATCGCGAGGATGTGCTTCGTGTTGTCCGCGATGTCGGCGAGCTTGCGCGCGGCGAACGTCGCCATCGACACGTGGTCTTCCTGGTTCGCCGAGGTCGGCAGCGAGTCGACCGACGCCGGGTGCGCGAGCGTCTTGTTTTCCGACGCGAGTGCGGCCGCCGTCACGTGCGCGATCATGAAGCCCGAGTTCACGCCGCCGTCCCTCACGAGGAACGGGGGCAGGCCCGACAGCGTCGCGTCGATCAGCAGCGCGATGCGGCGTTCGGCCAGCGCACCGATTTCCGCTGCGGCAAGCGCGAGGTTGTCGGCCGCGAACGCGACGGGTTCGGCGTGGAAGTTGCCGCCCGACAGCACTTCGCCGGTATCCGGGAAGATCAGCGGGTTGTCCGACACGGCGTTCGCTTCGACCAGCAGCACGTCGGCCGCATGGCGCATCTGGTCCAGGCACGCGCCCATCACCTGCGGCTGGCAGCGCAGGCTGTACGGGTCCTGCACCTTGTCGCAGTCGCGGTGCGACTGGTTGATCGGCGAGCCTTCGAGCAGTTCGCGGTACGACGCGGCCGCGTCGATCTGGCCTTGATGGCCGCGCAATTCATGAATGCGTGCGTCGAACGGCTTCACCGAACCGGCAGCCGCGTCGACCGACAGCGCGCCGGCGACGAGCGCGGTGCGGTACAGGTCTTCGATCGCGAACATGTTGTCGAGCGCCAGCGCGGTCGATGCCTGCGTGCCGTTCAGCAGCGCGAGGCCTTCCTTCGCCTGCAGCGTCAGCGGCGCGAGGCCCGCGACGCGCAGACCGTCGAGTGCGCTTGCACGCTCGCCGCGGATGAACACTTCGCCGACGCCCAGCAGCACGGCCGACATGTGCGCGAGCGGCGCGAGGTCGCCCGATGCGCCGACCGAGCCCTTCACCGGGATCAGCGGCAGCACGTCCGCGTTGAACAGCTTGATCAGCGCGTCCATCACTTCGCGACGGATGCCCGAGTGGCCGCGGCCGAGGCTCGACAGCTTCAGCGCCATCAGCAGGCGCACCGACGAGCGTGCCATCGGCTCGCCCACGCCGACCGCGTGCGACAGCACGAGGTTCTTCTGCAGCAGTTCGAGCTGGTCGTGCGGGATGTGCGTGCTGGCCAGGCGGCCGAAGCCCGTGTTGATACCGTAGGCCGGCTCGCCCTTCGCGGCGATGTCGGCAACGGCCTTCGCGCCGGCGTCGATCTTCGCGAAGCTGGCCGGGTCGAGCGCGAGCTGCACGGATTCGCGTGCGATCTGGCGCAGTTGCGGGAGGGTCAGATGGCCGGGGGTCAACGTAATCATGTGAGCAATCCTGTCTAGACAAGTTCGGAATGGATTGAAGTGTAGCCACGCCAACTTGTCTAGACAACCCGTTTTTCACCGATTTCGACTTGGGAGTTTCCCTGATGCCCGGCGCGGCCCGCCGCATCGGCCCGTGTGATCCTGTTATTAACAATTGTTGCAATTATTTTTTCTTTGGCAACATACGGATCACCATTCGCCACGGAGACCGCCATGCCCTTCCCGTCACGACTCGCCGCCCGGTTCGGCCGCCCCCTTCTGTTCGCCGCGTGCGCACTCGCCGGCGGCGCGTCGCTCGCCGCGGAGCCGCTGTCGGGCACGCTCGAGAAGATCCGGCAGAGCAACCTGATCTCGATCGGCCACCGCGAAACGTCGGTGCCGTTCTCCTACGCCGACGCGAACGGCAAGGTCATCGGCTTCTCGCAGGACCTGTGCGACCGCGTGATCGCCGCCGTGAAGGCGCGCACCGGCAAGCCCGACCTGCAGGTGCGCTTCATTCCGGTCACGTCGCAGAACCGCATTCCGCTCGTGCAGAACGGCACCGTCGATCTCGAATGCGGCGTGACGACCAACCTCGCCGCGCGCCATGCGCAGGTCGCGTTCTCGACCACCTTCTTCGTCGCGACGACACGCCTGCTCACGCGCACGACGTCGGGCATCCGCGACTTCCCCGATCTCGCCGGCAAGACGGTCGTGACGAACCAGGGCACGACGTCCGAACGCCTGTTGCGCAAGATGAACGAGGAAAAGAGGATGAACATGCAGATCATCAGCGCGAAGGACTACGGCGAAGGACGCCTCACGCTCGAATCGGGCCGCGCGGCCGCGTACATGATGGACGACGTGCTGCTCGCGGGCGTGCGCCAGCTCGCCGCGAAACCGGCCGACTGGCAGCTCGTCGGCACGCCGCAATCGTCGGAAGCCTACGGGTTCATGCTGCGCAAGGACGATCCGCAGTTCAAGGCGCTCGTCGACGGCGTGCTCGTGCAGCTGATGAAGCGCGGCGAGATCAACGCGCTGTACGACAAGTGGTTCATGAAGCCGGTACCGCCGAAGGGGCTGTCGTTCGACTTCCCGATGAGCGACGTGATCAAGGCGCGCTATGCGGCGCCGAACGACGCGCCGCTCGAATGAGCGCCGCGCGCTGACCGCGGCTCACGCACGCGTCCACGCGACGCACGCCGCATAGCCGGGCGCCGCGTCGAGCCACGCCGCATCGAACGCCGCGACGCCGGCGGCGGGCGCGGCCGGCTCGACGATCGTCGTCGCGGGGGTCGCGACATCGCGCGGCGGTACGACCGCGAACGCGCTCAGCCCGCCGACGATGCCCGTGCCGAGCGCCTTGAGCAGCGCCTCCTTCGCACTCCAGACGCGCATGAATGCGCAGGCGCGTTCGGCCGGCGGCAGGCTGTCGAGATAGGCGGACTCGGCAGGCGCGCAGACTTCGCGCGTCAGCGCCCGCCAGTCGGTCGCGCGGTTGCAGCACTCGATATCGACGCCCACGCGGCCCGCGGGGGCCCACGCAAGCAGCGCATGGTCGCCGGCATGCGATACGTTGAAGTCGAGCGACGCACGATGCGCGCCGTCCAGCGACGGTCGCCCCGATGTATCGACGACGATCGCCACCGCCTGCGGCGCGATGCCGAGGGCCGTGCCGAGCACGTCGCGCAGCGCGGCACGCGTCGCGGCGCTGCGCACCGCATCCTCATGCCGCATGAAGCGTGCGGCCCGCGCGCGCTCGCCGTCGCTCAGTGCCGCATACGCGGGCGACGCAAGCGGCACGCGCCAGTCGAAATCGACGCGCGCGATCTGCACGCCGGCGCGGGCCGCGGCGGGCGGCGCGTCGAGCCGCTGCATGCGCCAGGCGCGGGGGCTTTCAGACGGAGAAGCGGATTCGGGGTGGACGAGCATCGACGTGCGGCGGCCTGTGGAAGGAAACGTCCGATGTTAATCGATCAGGCGGTATGGCGAACCGTTGCAGCCCGCCGGCGTCAATGCCGCTGGCACTGGACGCCGCGCTGGCGCTTGTCGTTCTCGCGACAGGTGCGTGACGTGTCCGCCCTATCACCCGTTCGCGGCAACGCCCGGCACGCCGCTGCCGGACCCACGCCCGCGCGATGCCGGGTGAATCGCATGCACTTTGCCCGGCGCATCGGCCGGCAACGCGCCGTGTTGCAGCCAGTAGAGCGCGAGCGGCCACAGTGTTTCGGCGAAGCGGCTGTGGAAAAACGCGAAATGGCCGATCGCGTCGACGCCGATGTCGGCCGGCGCGATCCGCAGATGCGTGACGTCGCTGCCCGTGTAGTAGCCGACCAGCCGCTCGATCGCCTCGACCGTGCCGAACCCGTCGTCGTCGAGGCCAATCGCGAGCATCGGCGCCGACAGCCCCGCGAAGCGGGCAGGCAACGCGACGCGGCTCGCGGCGGGTTCGGCGAGCGGGCCGCTCGTATAGCCCTCCTCGAAGCGCGCCTGCGAGCGCACCCACGACAGCGCGACGCCGCGCGGCGTGTCCTCCATCCAGCCGAGCCGCTTCGCGGGCACGTAGCCGAACACGGCCGCGAGCACCGGCATCGCGACGTGCCACTTCCACCACATGCGCCGCCGTTCGGCCGGCAGGTAATCGCGCCAGTACGCGTACTGCGCGCCGACCGTCACCGCATGCCGCACGTGGACGTTCGATGCGGCGAGCCCGAGCACGAACCCGCCGATGCTGTGCGCGACGACGTCGATCGGCTGGCCCGGAAACGCGTCGCGTGCGTAGTGCAGCGCGGCCTCGCAATCGAGCCGCCCCCAGTCGAGCCAGTTCGCGCGCAGCTTCGCGAGCTGCGCCGGGCGCGACCCGCCGATGCCGCGATAGTCGTAGACGAGCACGTCGCGCCCCTGTGCGAACAGCCAGGCCGCGAAACGGAAGTAGTAGTCGCAACGCACCGACGTCGCGCAATTGACGACAGTCACGGGCCGCACGACACCGCCGCCGCGATGGCGCCATACATGGCCGCGCAATGCATAGCCGTCGGCCGCGCGCAGCGTCACCGGCTCGGGGGGCAATGCGTCCGCCGCGCGGGTGCCCTGCGTCATTTCGCTGCCTTCGTTCGAAATCGTCATCGTGTCTCCGGTCCCATGCTTCGCGGCCCGTCCGGGTTAGCGTGTCAGCGCCTGCTCTCGCCCATGCTTCGCAGCCGGCCGGGGCGTCGCAAGCCCTATCCTTCACCGCCCGCGCCAGCCTCCATTGAACTTGACGCGCCCCGCGTTCTCAACCAATCTTGCTGCTCCGTTCGCATGAGTCACGCGCATGTCAACGCCGCTCGTCCGCCTCCCGTCGCTCGACCTCGTCCGCGGTTTCGTCGCCGTTGGCCGCCGCATGAGCATCACGCTCGCCGCGCAGGACCTGTGCGTCACGCAATCGGCGGTCAGCCGCCAGGTACACGCGCTCGAAGCGCACCTCGGCGTCGCATTGCTGCAGCGCGGCTACCGGAAGATCGCGTTCACGCCCGAAGGCGAGCGGCTGTTTCGCGTCGCGGATGCGGCACTGCACGGGCTGCAGGACACCGTCGCGTCGCTCGCGGCCACGCGCGAGCGCCAGCCCGTCACGATCACCGCGAGCATCGGCGTCACCGCGCTGTGGCTGCTGCCGCGGCTCGGGCGGCTGCAGGCGCGCCTGCCGGAGATCGACCTGCGCGTCGCCGCGAACGACAAGGTACTCGATTTGCGCGCCGAAGGCATCGACCTCGGCATCCGCTATTGTCCGCGCGACCGCGCGCCGGCCGGCGCGCTGCGCCTGTTCGACGAGATCGTCGTGCCGGTCGCCCATCCGGCGCTCGCGGCGCGGCCCGTCACGAACGCGGCCGCGATCGCCGACCACGTGCTGCTCGAATTCGACGGGCCGCCGCAGCCGCAATTGCAGTGGCGCGCGCACCTGCACGCGGCCGGGCTCGGTGACGCGCGCCCGAAAGGCGTGCTGCGCTTCAACCAGTACGACCAGGTGATCCAGGCGGCGATCGCGGGCCAGGGCGTCGCGCTCGGCCGGCTCGCGCTCGTCGCACCGATGCTCGCGGACGGGCGGCTCGCGGTGCTCGGGCCGCACACGCAGGCGCTGTCGGATACGTACGGCTACTGGCTGTTCCAGCACGATCCGGCCCCGCGCCGCGAAGTCGCCGACGTGCGCGACTGGATGCTCGCCGAAGCGGCCGAATGCGATACCGCGATGCGTGCGCACGGCACGGCGTCGGCGTAAGCCGGCGCGGCCCCCGCGTACTGACCTGACCGCTGCCGGGCACGCCCGCTCCTCCTCCGCGTGCGCCTCATCGCATTCCTGCCACGCATGCCAACCTGACCGAATGATCGCTTGAGCGACGGCGGCCCCGATCGTCTAATCGGATCGAGCGCGGCCGTGTTGCCGCGCGCCTTCATTCGGAGACACGCATGACCCCGATCGAGCACGAAGCCCGCCGCCGCTGGCTGCCCGTCCTGGCCGGCGGCCTGATCATGGGCGCCGCGCTCGGCATCCGCCACGTGCAGGGCCTGTTCCTCGCGCCGGTGTCGCTCGACCACGGCTGGTCGCGCGAAGCGTTCGGGCTCGCGCTCGCGCTGCAGAACCTGATCTGGGGCGTCGCGCAACCGTTCATCGGGATGGTCGCCGATCGCTTCGGCTCGCTGCGCGTGATCGTCGCCGGGATGCTGCTGTATGCGGCCGGGCTCGTCACGATGGCGCATGCGGCGACGACCGGCATGTTCACGGTCGGCGCCGGGCTCGTGATCGGCATCGCGCTGTCGGGCTCGGCGTTCGCCTCGATCTATGGCGCGCTGAGCCGCCTGTTTCCGCCCGACCGGCGCGGCTGGGCGCTCGGCGTCGCGGGCGCGATCGGCGGGCTCGGACAGTTCTGCATGGTGCCCGTCGCGCAGACGCTGATCGGCGGCATCGGCTGGCGGCACGCGTTCATCGCACTGGCGCTCGTCGCGGCGCTGCTTGCACCGCTCGCCATGCTGCTACGCGACCGACCCGCGCAGGCTGCCGGCGCCGCCGGCCCCGACCAGTCGATCGGCGAAGCCGTACGCGAGGCGTTCGCACATCGCGGCTTCTGGCTGCTGAACGCGGGCTTCTTCGCATGCGGCTTCCAGCTCGCGTTCGTCGCGACGCATCTTCCCGCGTACCTGCTCGACCACGGGCTGCCGGCACGCCACGCGAGCATCGCGCTCGCGCTGATCGCGCTGACCAACGTGGCCGGCACCTATGCGTGCGGCCATCTCGGCGGGCTGCTGCGGCGCAAGTACGTGCTGTCGGTGCTGTACCTCGTGCGTGCGCTCACGATGGCCGTGTTCGTCGCAGCCCCCCTGTCGCCCGCGAGCGTCTACGTGTTCGCGGCCGTGATGGGATTCACGTGGCTCGGCACCGTGCCGCTGACGAACGGTGTGATCTCGCAGGTGTTCGGCGTGCGCTACATCGCGACGCTGTTCGGCTTCGTGTTCTTCGGGCACCAGCTCGGCAGCTTCTTCGGCGTCTGGCTCGGCGCGGTGGTGTACGACGCGACGCATTCGTACATGCCGCTGTGGATCGGCTCGATCGCGCTCGGCGTACTCGCGGCGTTGCTGCACCTGCCGATCAACGATGCGCGCGTCGCACGCCCGGCATCGGGCAACGCGGCATGGGCATGATCCGCGCGGCGCTGGCTGCCGGCACGCTCGCATTCGTCGCGTGGTGCGGCGCGGCCTATTTCAGCTCGGACGTCGCGTACGCGCTGCTCGAACACGTCACGTTCTGCAATTGATGCGGCAACCCGGAGCGTACGGTCAGCGGCGCTTCGGCAATGCCGCCAGCGCATCGAGCGCGCGGGCACGCGCGGCCGCATGCTCGACGAGCGGCACCGGATAATCGACCCCGAGCCGCACGCCAGCCGCATCGCGTTCCAGCGGCGACGCGTCCCACGGCGCATGGATCGATGCGTTGTCGAGACCGGCAAGCTCGGGCACCCAGCGCCGCACGTACGCGCCGTCGGGATCGAACTTCTGCCCCTGCGCGACCGGATTGAAGATGCGGAAATACGGCGCGGCGTCGGCGCCGCACCCGGCCACCCACTGCCAGCTCGCCGCGTTGTTCGCGGGATCGGCGTCGACCAGCGTGTCCCAGAACCACGCTTCGCCCGCACGCCAGTCGATCAGCAGATGCTTGATCAGGAACGACGCGACGACCATCCGCACGCGGTTGTGCATCCAGCCGGTCGTCCACAGTTCGCGCAGGCCTGCGTCGACGAGCGGATAGCCGGTCAACCCGCGCTGCCATGCGTGCAGCGCCGCGGGATCGTCACGCCACGGCATCGCATCGAACTGCGCGCGGAAGTTGTCGGTCGCGAGCGCCGGGAAGTGATACAGCAGCGTGTAGCTGAACTCGCGCCAGCCGAGTTCGCTCAGGAATTTGTCGGCGTCCGCGGCAAGCGCCGCGCCGCCTGCGCTCGCGGCACCCTGCACGGCGTGCCACACCTGTCGCGGCGACAGGTTGCCGAAGCGCAGGAACGGCGACAGCCGGCTCGTCGCGGGACGGTCGGGAAGATCTCGTGCATCTACATAGCCGGCAAGCGATGTCGTCAGGAACGCGTCGAGCTGCGCGTGCGCGCCGGCTTCGTCGGGCATGGGCCACGCATCGCGCAGGCCGCCGGCCCAATCCGGCGAATGCGGCCGCAATGCAAGCGCGTCGAGCGCCAGCGCGCGGTCGCGCACGGCCTTCGGCCACGGATGAAACGCGATCCGCTCGGGCTCAGGCAGCGGCACGGCGACCGTGCGATCGCGGCGCGCCGCACGCCAGTACGCGGTGAACACCTGATACGGGGTGCCGCCGCCCGTCAGCACCTCCCACGGCTCGTTCAGCAGGCTGCCGTTGCTGCTCTCGACCGTGACGCCGCGCGCCTTGAGCGACGCCTTCAGCGCCGCGTCCGCGTCGCGCTGCGGTTGCGCATAGCGGCGGTTCCAGTACACGGCTTCCGCACCCGTGTCGTGCACGAGGCGGGCGATCTCGTGCTGCGCGTCGCCGCGCAACAGCAGCAGGCGCCCGCCATGACGCGCGAGCGCCGCATCGAGCCCGGCCAGCGCCCCGTGCAGCCACCAGCGCGCCGCGCCGCCGAGCGCTCGCCCTGCGCCGTCGCCCGTGTCGTCGACGAATACGCACACGAGCGGCCGGCCCGATTCCACCGCGCGCATCAGCGCGGGCTGGTCGGTCACGCGCAGATCGTCGCGGAACCAGACAATCGCGGGAGCAACGGACGACTTGGCAGGCACTGGCACCTCGATGACGAAAGCGGAAAGAGACACGTATTGTCGCGGCTGCGCTGCGTGGTGTCGACGTTCGGCGCGCATGCCGCGCCGGCGCGCCCGTGCCGCCGACCGTCACGGCGATCGCACCACCCTGCCGCCCCGGTAAAACGCCTTAGTCCATTCCGACGATTCTTCGCCGCGTGCGCCGGCCTACGCTCGATGTCGGGTGCGCTGCGCTACGCGGCACGTGCGGGCCGCAAAGGCCCCCGCACGTCCCGATCCGCACCCGTCACGCGCGCCGACCAATGCCGGCGCGGCTCCTTCCGACCGCCGCGACGCTTCCCGCCACCCGGGTACGTGTGGCTTCATCCGATACGCCGTCATGACCAAACCCTCGAATCTCGTCACCTCGATCACCGTCGACATCGACGCACCGGCCTCCGTCGTCTGGGAAGTGCTGACCGATTTCCCGCGCTACGGCGAATGGAACACGTTCTGCGTCGGCTTCGAAACGACCGGCAGGCTCGGCGATGTCGTGCACATGCAGGTGCGCATCCCGGGCACGGAGACCGTGATTCCCGTCAACGAGATCCTCGTCGCGTACGAACCCGAACGCCTGCTGTCGTGGGAGCAGCGCCCGACCGACGACAACAAGGACGCCGCGCGCCGCGACCAGTACATCGATGCGATCGGCGCGGAGCGCTGCCGCTACTTCACGACCGACCAGTTCCTCGGCGTCAACGCGGACACGATCATGCAGCACCACGGCGGGTGGGTAAAACAGGGTTTCGACCAGTGCGCGCGCGACGTGAAGCAGCGCGCCGAAGCGCTCCACGCGGCACGCCGGCGCAACGGCGCGTGACCGGGACCCGCCGATGCCCGATCTGCAAACGCTGTCCGACCATCACGACATCCGCGAGTTGATCGTCGCGTATTCGAGTGCGATCGACACGCGCGACTTCGACGCGCTCGACGCGGTGTTCACACCCGATGCGGCAATCGACTATCGCGCGATGGGCGGCATCGCGGGCCGCTATCCGGAGGTGAAGGCCTGGCTGCGGACCGTGCTGCCGCAGTTTCCGCAGTACCAGCACATGGTCGGCAACCTGTCGATCCGGCTCGACGGCGATACCGCGCGCAGCCGCACGATCTGCTTCAATCCAATGGAAGTCGCGCTGCCGGACGGCGGCACGCAGGTGATGTTTCTCGGGCTCTGGTACGTCGACCGTTTCGCGCGCACCGCGCAAGGTTGGCGCATCGCCGCGCGCGTCGAGGAGCGCTGCTACGGTCACAACGTGCCGGCCGTGCTCGCGGGCGCGACCGGTTGATCCATTCGCGATGCGCGCGTCGTGCGAAGGTGCACGGCGCACGCATCGTCGCAGCCCGCTGCGTCAATCGAGCCGGAACGCGGCCTCGAATCGCTCGGCGAATGCGTCGAACTCGGTTTCCGGCAGATGGTTGATGCCGCCCGCGCGCTTGCGCCCGCCGCCGGTCGGAAAGCCGCGACAGAACTCGTCGGCGCCGAGCGGTCGGCCATCGGGCACGCGCACGCTGACGACGAGCCCGCCGTCCGCGCGCGGCGACAGCACCGCGAGCGCCGCATGCGGCGCGTTGCGCATCCGTTCGTTCGCGAGCATGCCCGTCGCGCGCCGCGCCCACGGATGATCAGGCATCCGGACCAGCGTCGCACCGGGCACCTCGCGCAGCGGCGCGAGTGCGCACGCGCGCGCCATGTCGTCGCGGTAGCCGTCGCGCAGCGCGGCGAACACAGTTGTCTCGCGCACGAAATCGAGCGGGTCGACGCACGGCAGCATCGCATCGGCGAGCGCGGCCGGGTCGAAATGCAGATCGCCGACACACTCGCCGTACGCGTTGTAGTTCAGGTAGAGCCCGAGTTCGGCCAGCGTGTCGCGTTCCGCGTCGTCGATCCCATGCTCGCTCGCAAGCGCGTTCCCGAGCGCCGGCAATTCGTCGCCGAACGCCGCGACGATCGCCCAGCGCACGTGCCGGCCGCCGAGATAACGGTTCACGATCGCGCTCGTGCACACGTCGGCCGCCGTGTCGATATGCGCGTCGAAGCGCGGATCGTCGGGCAGTTCGCCCGCGAAGTGATGGTCGAAATAGCGGACCGTCACGCCATCGCACAGCAGCCGCGCGCACGCATCGCGATTCTGGTCATGCGACACGTCGAGCACGGTGACGATGTCGCCCGCCCGTGCGTCGATCCGCTCGAGCAGCCTGATGTCGCGTTTCACGCCGGTCACGAGCGTGCCGTGCACGCTCTCCGCAAGCCGCAGTTGCTGAAGCGCGCACAGCCCGTCCGCGTCGCCGTTGAATGCAAAGAAGTGTTGTGTGTCGTGGTTGTCCTGCATGATCCTGTGCTCCATCGTCAGGGCATGAAATCGCCGCCGTTCGCGTCGAGCGTCGCGCCCGTCACCGCATTCGCGTAGTCCGACGCGAGGAACAGCGCGGCCCGCGCGCAGTCGTCGTCGGTCGGCAGCTTCGCGAGCGCGATGTTCGATGCGATCGGCGCGATGATCTGCGCTTCCGTCATCCCGTACTCGGCGGCCGCCTGCCGGAAATACGTCTGGGTCGGCACGCCCCACATCCACCCCATGTGAATGCTGTTCGCGCGAATGCCGTGCACGCCGAGTTCGCGCGCCAGGTATTTTGCCGCAACCGCGAGCGCCCCCTTCGATACAGCGTAGCCGCCTTCCCCTGCAAACGGCTTGCGGGTCGCCTGCGTGTTGATCATCACGATCGCGCCGCGCTTGTGCCGCTTCATGTGCGGCACGACTTCCTGCGTGAGCGCCATCGTACCGAACACGTTGGTGTCGAACACCGCGCGCCAGCCGTCGAGATCGGCTTCCTCCACCGGTTCCGGAAACGTGCCGTGCACGAACGCGCTGTTCACGAGCGCGTCGATCCGGCCAAAGCGCTCGACGGCCTGCGTCGCGAGCTGCCGGCATTGCGCGCGGTCGGTGATGTCGGTCTTCACCTTCAGCACGTCGCAGTCGACGCCGAGCGCACGGATCCGCGTGTCTGCGTCGTCGAGCTTGTCCATCGTGCGCGCCGCGACGACCACGCCGCGCGCGCCCTCGCGCGCGGCCTCGACGGCGAGCTTCACACCGAGCCCCGGCCCGATCCCGGAAATCACGACGATCTTGTCCTTCAGCAACATGGGTTGTCTCCTGGTTGTCGTGGGTCTCGCGAGCCCGGCCGTCAGCCGGCCGCCCGCAGGTGCCGCGCGCGATACGCGGCGAAGTCGTGCGCGAGCTGCGCATCGGTGAAGCCGAAGCGCGCGATCGAATAGTCGTGTGCGGCGCGCTTGTCGCGGCCGTTGCGCGCCATCCAGTCCGTCATCGCCGTGCGCTGCCGCGCATCGAGCGTCATCCCGGCAAACGCGTACACGGCCTCGGCAACGCCGAGCGGATTCGACACCGTGTCCTCGAAGCGCACGTCGAGGAAGCGGTCGGCCGGCAGCGCGTCGCGCGCCGCCATCGCCGCGCCGATCGCGCGTGCCATCCCCGCGTTCCACTGCGCGCCGACGGCAAGCGGATCGGGATCGTCCGCATACATCTGCCACAACGTGTGCGCCATGCTCGCCATCGACGGAATCGTCTGCGCCGGATCGCGGTGCGTGAGCACGACCTGCGCACGCGGAAACACCCGGCACAGCACGTCGAGCGCATGCAGGTGCTGCGGCGTCTTCAGCAGCCAGCGCGCGGCCGGCGCGACGCCGCGCTGCGCCTTCTGCCATTGCAGGAACTGCAGCATCCGCTTCAGGTACGTATAGACCGGCGTGAGATCCTGCCGCGCGAGCCACGCCGTGTAGCGCGGTACGTTCGCATACGAATCCATCGCGCACACGAACGCATGCTCCATCAGCATGAACTCCTCGTCGGCGAGCATCGCATCGAGCGGATGGATCGTCAGGATCTGCGGAATGCAGTCGATCATCGTCGCGACCTCGGCCTGCGCACGCGCGATGCGCAGCGTCGGCTCGGCGAGCGTCTCGCCCGCGAGCGGCGCCGGGTAGCGGGTTTCCCACCACGCGGCAGCATGGAAGCGCGGGTCGACGGCCAGCAGGCGCTGCAGCAGCGTCGTACCCGTGCGCGGCAGGCCGACGATCACGAGTGGATCGTCGATTTCGATCTCCGCGATCTCGGGATGACGCCGGAAGTAATCCTCGATGACGAGCCGGTTCGCGAGCTGGCCGACGAGCTTCTCGCGCATCATTTCCGCGCCGCGTGCGGACAGCTTCGCTTCGTCGATCAGCGACGCGCACATCACGTCGAGCGCTTCGCGGTACGGCCCGTCGCCGAATGCGGTCAGTCCACCCGTGCGCGACACGGCTTCGGCGATCAATCCGTCGGGCGCGAGCAGCGTGCGGGTTCGATCCAGCGGCGCGTTCATGCGGCCTCCTTCAGCGTCGCGAGCTTCACGACCCGCGTGCGCGGATGCACAGGCTGCGCGGCGCCGACCCAGCGCCAGCAGATCGTGCCGGTGCGATGTCCGGCCGTATCGAGCCAGTTCGCGTCACCCGGCCGCGCGGCCGCGACGACCACCGTCACGCCGCCGTCCGCATTCCGCCGCGCGCTGTGCTTGTTCACGCAGATATCGAAGTGCCGGTAATCGAGCGATTCCATCCAGTAGTTGTTGAGCTGCACGTTCCAGAAGTCACAGTCGGGCACCGTGTCGACGTCGATCACGAGTGCTTCGTCGTCGGCCAGCGACCAGCACGAGTGGTAGTAATAGATGTTCGGATCGCCGCCGACCGACTGGCACAGCGCCTGGTCGGCCGGCGGCAGCGCGTTCACGTGCGACCGGTAGCTCGCGGCCCAGTCCGCGAACAGCTTCGACGTCTGCTCGACGAACTGCGCGGCGCGCGTGAGGCCGCCCTGCAGCACGCTCGGGTCGAGCGGCGCCGGGCGATCGGCGGCGCCGATACGCTCGATCTTCAGTTGTGCCGGCGTTTCCGCGCGCCGGTCGAGGAAGGTCTGGCGCACCAGCAATGCGTTGGTGCCCGGCTCCATGCGTACCCAGTTGCCCGCGCGCGGCGTTTCGCTCAGCACGATCTCGAAGCTGCCGTCCGGCGCGATCTCGAGCTGCTTCGCGTCGAGAAAGCCCGTCTGCAGCATCTTGCCGTCGGTCTCGTAGCCGCCCTTCTGCGTGCCGAAGCTCAGGTAGGCCACCGTGCCGCGCCGCCCCGTCACGCGATATTCGCAGCGGCCGTCGAGACGCGCGTACTGGTACAGGTTGTCGGGATTGTCGGCGCCGATCTTCGCGGTCTCGTGCGACGGCGAGAAAAACCCGGGCCATGCGCCGTCCGCGAACTCGACGTGCATCTCGAGCGCGATGCGCATCAGCCGGCTCAGGTAGCGGAATCCTTCCGCGCGCGTCAGCGGATCGTCCGGCGCCTCGGCGCGCAGGATCTGTTGTCCGCTGCGTTTCAGGGTGTCGCAGAAATCGGCCCAGGTCTGGCCCGAAAGCAATTGCGTGGCACGTGAGTCGTCCGTCATGTGTTCTCTCCGCCGATGGTCGAGCGCTCACCTTAAGCGTCGCCATCGCGCGCCACTTCGTCCGGGTGGACTAAGGAGAGATCCGCTCCCCCGCCATGCCGCGGCTTAGTCCACCCGGACGAAGATCGGCATGCCGCTCGCCCGATACCGTCGGTGTCATGCACGCAACGCCGCACATGTCGCGCGGCACCGGCATGAAACAAGGAGACGAACGATGTTGACCCACTTGGAGCGGCTGGAGGCCGAAAGCATCCACATCATGCGCGAGGTGGTCGCGGAGAGCGAGAACCCGGTGATGCTGTACTCGATCGGCAAGGACAGCTCGGTCATGCTGCATCTCGCGATGAAGGCGTTCTACCCGGCGAAGCCGCCCTTTCCGCTGCTGCACGTCGATACGACCTGGAAATTCCGCGAGATGATCGCGTTTCGCGACGAGACGGCCGTGCGCCTCGGCCTCGACCTGCGCGTGCACATCAACCCTGACGGCGTCGCGAACGGCATCGATCCGTTCACGCACGGCTCGGCCGTGCACACCGACGTGTGGAAGACGCAGGGGCTCAAGCAGGCGCTCGATCACTACGGCTTCGACGCCGCGTTCGGCGGCGCCCGCCGCGACGAGGAGAAATCACGCGCAAAGGAACGCATCGTGTCGCTGCGCTCCGAGCAGCATCGCTGGGACCCGAAGCGCCAGCGCCCCGAGCTCTGGTCGCTGTACAACGCGCGCAAGCGCAAGGGCGAAAGCCTGCGCGTGTTCCCGATCTCGAACTGGACCGAGCTCGACATCTGGCAGTACATCCAGCTTCACGACATCCCGATCGTGCCGCTCTACTTCGCGAAGGAACGACCGGTGGTCGAGCGCGACGGCGCGCTGATCCTGGTCGACGACGAACGCCTGCCGCTGCGCGAAGGCGAAGTGCCGCAGATGCGCAAGGTGCGTTTTCGCACGCTCGGCTGCTATCCGCTGACGGGCGCGATCGACAGCGACGCGACCTCGCTCGACGACATCCTGCAGGAGATGCGCGAGACGCGCACGTCCGAACGGCAAGGACGACTGATCGACAGCGATTCGGCCGGTTCGATGGAAAAGAAGAAACAGGAGGGATATTTCTGATGGCACACGTTCTCACCGCGCCCGACACGCTCGCGCACCACGCACCCGATGCACGCGCCGCAGACGAAGCACGTGCACCAACCCAGGACCTGCTGCGCTTCATCACGTGCGGCAGCGTCGACGACGGCAAGAGCACGCTGATCGGCCGCCTGCTCTACGAATCGAACATGCTGTTCGACGACCAGCTCACGCAGCTCGAAGCCGATTCGAAGAAGGTCGGCACGCAGGGCGGCGAACTCGATTTCGCACTGCTCGTCGACGGCCTGTCGGCCGAGCGCGAGCAAGGGATCACGATCGACGTCGCGTACCGCTTCTTCGCGACCGCGCGACGCAAGTTCATCGTCGCCGATACGCCCGGCCACGAACAGTACACGCGCAACATGATCACCGGTGCATCGACCGCCGATCTCGCCGTGATCCTGATCGATGCGCGCAAGGGCGTACTCACGCAGACGCGCCGCCACAGTCATCTCGTCGCGCTGATCGGCATCAAGCGCGTGGTGCTCGCGATCAACAAGATGGACCTGGTCGACTACGACCGCGCCGTGTTCGAGCGCATCGACGCCGACTACCGTGCGTTCGCGGCCGAGCTCGGGCTGGCGGAGATCGTCAGCATCCCGATGTCGGCGCTGCGCGGCGACAACGTGATCGCGCCGAGCGCGCGGATGCCGTGGTACGCGGGCCCGGCGCTGATGCAGCATCTCGACACGCTGCCGCTCGCCGCACGCGTGACCAGCGACGAGCCGTTCCGGCTGCCGGTGCAGTGGGTCAACCGCCCGCACCTGAACTTCCGCGGTTACGCGGGCAGCATCGCATCGGGCGAGATCCGCGTCGGCGAGCGCGTGCGCGTGCTGCCGTCCGGCAAGGAGAGCCGCGTCGCGTCGGTGATCACGCAAGGCGGCGAAAGCGACATCGCGTGCGCCGGCGACGCGGTGACCCTCACGCTCGCCGACGAGATCGACATCAGCCGCGGCGACATGATCGCGCGCGCCGATGCGCCGCCCGAGGTGGCCGACCAGTTCGAGGCGACGCTCGTGTGGATGCACGACGCGCCGCTGCTGCCCGGCCGCCCGTATCTCGTGAAGCTCGGCACGCAGACGGTCGGCGCGACCTGCGCGACGCCGAAGTACAAGATCGACGTGAACACGCGCGAGCATCTCGCGGCGCGCACGCTCGCGCTCAACGAGATCGGCGTGTGCAACCTGAGCTTCGACCGGCCCGTCGCGTTCGATCCGTACGACCGCAACCGTCACACCGGGGGCTTCATCGTGATCGACCGCGTCACCAACGACACGGTCGGCGCCGGGATGCTGCACTTCGCGTTGCGCCGCGCGCACAACGTGCACTGGCAGGCCGTCGACGTCGACCGCGCCGCGCGTGCCGCGCAGAAGGCGCAGACGCCGCGCATCGTGTGGCTGACGGGCCTGTCGGGCGCCGGCAAGTCGACGATCGCGAATCTCGTCGAGAAGCGGCTGTATGCGCTCGGCAAGCATACGTACCTGCTCGACGGCGACAACGTGCGGCACGGGCTCAATCGCGATCTCGGCTTCACCGAGGCCGATCGCGTGGAGAACATCCGGCGCGTCGCCGAAGTCGCGCGGCTGATGCTCGACGCGGGGCTCGTCACGCTCGTGTCGTTCATCTCGCCGTTCCGCGCGGAGCGCGACATGGCGCGCGCGATGGTCGGCCCCGACGAGTTCGTCGAGGTGTTCGTCGACACGCCGCTCGCGGTGGCCGAGGAGCGCGATCCGAAGGGCCTGTACAAGAAGGCGCGGCGCGGCGAGCTGAAGCACTTCACGGGCATCGATTCGCCGTACGAGCCGCCCGCGCAGCCCGAACTGCGCGTCGACACGGTCGCCGAGTCGCCGGAAGAAGCGGCCGATCGCATCATCGCCTACCTGCTGCGCGAGCGCGCGGCGTAAGCGCGGCAAGCGGGCAGCCCGGCTGCTGCCGGCCTGCCCGCGTCGCCTACTCCGTTTGGATGACGCGGGCCGCCGGCCGGCCGGTATGCTGGTCCGGGAATCCTTCATCCCGACCAGGAGAACACGAGCATGCCCATCGCGCTGGCGCCCGGCGATCCGATTGCGCACGACGGTTTCGACGACGCGGCGTGGACGGCGCGCGAACTCAGCGCGTGGCTCGGGCTCGTCTATCAGGGCCCGTCGGAGCCGACCCCATGGGCCGGCTTCCTCGAAGCGGTCCGCGCGCGGCTCGACGCGAGCTTCACGACGCTGGTGCTGCGCAACCCCGGCGGCGCACGGCACGGGCTCATCATCAACGCGTCGGCACACGGCCCGCTGCTGCCCGGCGAGCCGTCGTACAGCGAGCAGTTCTACGCGCTGTGCCCGTTTCTCGATCAGCCGCCCGGCCAGGTCTTCACGGCCGACCGGCTGTTCGGCGAAACCGCGTGGCGCGCGCACGATTTCTACCGGCAGTACCTGCAGCCGCTCGACCTGCGCTACATCCTCGGCGCGAACCTGCGCGGCGAACGTGGCGTCGAATGCGCGTTCTTCGTGAGCCGCGCGCACGGCGGCCGCGATTTCGACGCGGCCGAGCGCGCACAGGTGGCGACGCTGCTGCCGCACCTGCAGCGGGCAGTCGAGCTGCACGCGGCGTTCGACGTGCTCGATGCCGAACGCGCGCTGTACGCGGGCACCGTCGACCGGCTCGACGTCGGCACCGCGATCGTCGACGAGGACGGCCGCGTGATCAAGCGCAACCGCATCGCCGAGCGGCTGATCGAGCAGCAGGACGGGCTGTGCGTGCGCCAGGAGCGGCTCCACGCATCGTGCCCGCTCGACGAGCGCCGGCTGCAGAAGGCGCTGCAGGCCGCGCTCGAGCATTTCCGTGCGGGCGCGCTTGCACGCATCGAAGCCACCACGCTGTCGCGCCCCGGCGGCGCGATGCCGCTGAGCGTGCTGCTGCGCCCGCTCGCACCCTACCGCGGCGCCGAGGACCGGCAGCACCGGCCGGCCGTCGCCGTGTTCGTCCGCGATCCGGCGTCGTCGCCGCAGACGTCGCGCGACATGCTGCACCGGTTGTTCCGCCTCACGCCGATGGAAACCGAAATCGCGCTGCTGCTCGTCGACGGGCTGACGCTCGACGAGGCGGCTGCCGCGACCGGCATCACGAAGAACACCGCGCGTGCGCACCTGCGCGGCATCTTCGCGAAAACGGGCGCGACGCGGCAGGCCGTGCTCGTGAAGACGTTGCTCAACAGCGTCGTGTCGATGGCGTAGCAGAGGCGAAGGCAGCCGCCGGACGGGCTGCCCCGCCGACGCCCCCGCGCGCAGTGCGGGCCGCGACCGAATCCGCGGCAATGGGCACCCGCCCATCTCATGTCATACGTCATCAGATATGAATAAGTCACCGATGCGCGTCATGAAATTCCCCAATATCCGGGTGATTTTCGGGTAAACCCGCGACGTCTTCATCGGCACTCAGGCGTACCATGTCATACGACGACATACTACACAAACCGCCCCCCCCCGGATGCCGACGCGGGCTACCGCCCCGTCCGCCGCCGCCCGACCGGAGACACGCTTGAACCCGCCCTCGCCCGCCCTGCCCGGACGCGACCCGCTCGCGTCCGCCGTCTCGAAAGTGAAGTGGCACGTGCTGCCGCTCGTGCTGATCATGTTCATCGCGAACTACATCGACCGCGTGAACGTCGGCTTCGTCGATCGCCACCTCGAGGCGTCGATCGGCATCGGCGCGGCCGCGTACGGCCTCGGTGCCGGGCTGTTCTTCGTCGGCTACGCGCTGTTCGAGGTACCGTCGAACCTGCTGATGCAGCGCTACGGCGCACGCATCTGGCTGGCCCGGATCATGGCGACGTGGGGCATCGTCGCGGCCGCGATGGCGTTCGTGTGGAACGATACGTCGTTCTACGCGCTGCGCTTTCTCCTCGGCGCGGCCGAGGCCGGCTTCTTCCCCGGCGTCGTGCTGTACCTGTCGCAATGGCTGCCGCCGCAGGAGCGCGGCAAGGCAATGGCGATCTTCCTCGGCGGTTCCGCGTTCGCGTCGGTGCTGTCCGGGCCCGTCACCGGTGCGCTGCTGTCGATCCGCGGTTTCGGCCTCGAAGGCTGGCAATGGATGTTCCTGATCGAAGGGCTGTTCTCGGTCGCGCTGTGCGGCGCGAGCTGGCTGCTGCTGAAATCGCACATCCGCGACGCGACGTGGCTCACGGCCGAAGAACGCACGGCGCTGCAGAACGCGCTCGACGACGAGCGCGCGATGCGCGACGTCCGCTCGAACGTGCCGGTGCGCGCCACCGCGCTGCTGCGCGACCCGCAGATCATGCTGTTCTGCTTCCTGTATTTTTCGATCCAGCTGACGATCTATGCGGCCACGTTCTGGCTGCCGACGATCATCCGCAAGATGGGCGGGCTCACCGATTTCCAGGTCGGCCTGTACAACACGATTCCGTGGATGATCGCGATCGGCGCGATGTACGGCTTCGCGGTGCTGTCGTCGAAGTGGAAGCATCCGCAGCGCTGGCTCGCGGTCGCGCTCGTGCTCGCCGCATGCGGGCTGTTCGCGTCGACGTCGCACGATCCGGTGTGGTCGTTCGCGTCGATCTGCTTCGCCGCGCTCGGCTTCAAGGCCGCATCGTCGCTGTTCTGGCCGATCCCGCAGGGCTATCTCGACACGCGCGTGGCCGCGGCCGTGATCGCGCTGATCAACTCGGTCGGCAACCTCGGCGGCTTCGTCGCACCGACGGCCTTCGGCTATCTGAAGCAACATACGGGTTCGATCACGGGCGGGCTGTATGCGCTCGCGGTCGCTTCGCTCGTCGCCGCGGTCGCCGCGCTGTTCGCACGCACCCACCGGCGCAGCGATCCGCCGCGCGGCCTGCCGGCCGACGAATCCTTCACGAACGCTGCGATGCTCCGCCATGCCGAACACTGACCGCCTGACCGTCGTCGTCTCGAATGCCGCCGACGGCGACCTCGCCACCTTCTCGCTCGCGGCCGACGGCGCGCTTGCGCCGCTCACCCGCTATCCCGCGGCCGACGTCGCGATGCCGATCGCCGTGCCGGCCGACCGAGCGCGGCTCTACGTCGCGACGCGCGGCGAACAACCGACGATCGTCGCGTTCCGCGTCGTGCCGGCCACCGGCGCGCTCGTGCGCATCGGCACCACCGCGATCGACGCGAGCCATGCGTACCTGTCGCTCGACCGCAGCGGCCGCTGGCTGCTTGGCGCATCCTACGGCGGAAATTCGCTGAGCCTCTACGACGCCGCGCGCGTGCGCGACGGCGACGGCACGCCGCTGCAGGTCACGGGCGGCATCGCGAACGCGCACGCGGTGATCGTGTCGCCGGACAACCGTTTCGCGTACGTCAGTTCGCTCGGCTCGGATCGCGTGTTCAGCTTCGCGCTCGTCGAGGACGCAGCCGGCCTGCGTGCGCACGAACACGGCGAAACGCGCGTGCCGGCCGGGTTCGGCCCGCGTCACCTGCAATTCACGGATGACGGCCGCACGCTCGTTTGCGTCAGCGAATTCCAGGCCACGCTCGCGACGTTCGCGCGCGATCCTGAAACCGGGCGGCTCGGCGATGCGCATGTGAGCGCGCGCCATCCGGCCGTCGCAGAACTCGCGCAAGGCCATGCGCGGCCGCCCGCGCCCGCCGAACCGTCCGTCTGGGCCGCCGACCTCCACCTGACGCCCGACGAGCGTTTCGCCTACGTCAGCGAACGCACGTCGAGCCGCCTGCTCTGCTATCGCCGCACCGAGGACGGCACGTTCGAACCCGCGCACGCGACCGCCACCGAAACGCAGCCGCGCGGGTTCGCAATCGACCCGTCGGGACGCTGGGTCGTCGCCTGCGGCGAACAGTCGGAATATGTGTCGGTGTATGCGATCGCGCCGGACGACGGCGCACTGTCGCCGCACGCGCGCGTGCCGGGCGGACGCGGGGCGAACTGGGTCGCGATCGTCTGAAGCCGTGACACGCGGCGCATGACGCGGCAGGCCCGCCACGCAGGCCGGCGCGTAACCGCGTTCAGCGCCGCTCACTCGGCGCGACGCCCGTCCAGCGCTTGAACGCCCGCGTGAAATTGGCGCGATCCGTGTAGCCGACGCGCGCGGCGATCTCGTCGACCGGCAGCCGCGTGCCTTCAAGCAACCGCAGTGCGTCGCGCAACCGGATTTCGTCGAGCAGCGTCGAATAGGTCGCGCCGTACTCGGCGAGCTTGCGCTTGAGCGTCCGCGCCGACACATGCAGCTCGCGCGCGACGTCGTCGACCGACGGATAGCCGCCTTCGCCGCAGATGAGCAGGTTGCGCACGCGCTCGACGATGCTTTCCGCATAGCCGAGCCGCGCGAGTTCGGCCTCGCACTGCTGCACGATCATCTGCGCGGTGTGTGCGTTCGCGGTGCCGATCGGTTCGTCGAGCAACGCGGCGTCGCAGCGGATGCGGTTCGCGCTCGCGTCGAAATGGCAGCGCGGCAGCCGCGCGCGATAACGCTCGAACCACGGCGGCTCCGGCCACTCGAAATGGAGTTCGGCACGCGACTGCAGCGTGCGCCCCGGCACCGGATACAGCAGCGAATTGAACAGGATCGCCGTCTCGACCAGGAAGTTCTCGACCGCGAACTGCCGCAGCCGGCCGAGCGGAAACGCTTCGAACACGTCGATGTCGACGATCCCGTCGAGCTGCGCGAGCCGCACCGAAAAGAACGGCACGCGCGTCGGCAGGTAGCGGATGCCGAGCGAGATCGCCTCGCCGAGCGTCGCGCAGCTCATCAGCCCGAAGCCGATCAGTCCCGCTTTCGTCAGGCTGCTGCGCAGGCCGATCTCGATCGCGATCGACGGATCGTCCGTCGCGTCGAGCAGGTTGAACACGATCGCCGCCTGCTGCAGCGGCGTGATGCGCGCATCGGGCTGCGCGAGCCGGTCGCGCTCGACGCCCGAGCCGGCCAGCACGCGGCCGCCGTCGATGCCGCGCTCCTCGGCCAGCATCAGCATGAACAGCGCATACGCGGACGACACCGTCGCCTTGTTCAGCTGGCGCGCGGCATCCGGGACGGACAGGACCATGCGGCGGACTCCGGAGCGGTTTCGGCGGATTGTAGCGTCGCTGGCCCGCAATGACACCGGGGCGAGACTCTAGCCGCGCCGGCCGGCCATCGTGGCCCGAAATGACACCACCATTGGCACCCGCGGCCCTCGCGTGCGGCCCGGTGCGCGCCTATGCTTGTCACATCGGCATTGCGCCCCACCCTTTCCGCAGGAATCCCGGTCGATGAGCCAACCCGCACGAACCGCCTTTCGCAACGACGCGGACAAGGTCGCGTACGTCCGCCGCGAGGTCAACGCCGCGAGCGACGCGATCCGCGCGCGCTTTCCGCTGCTCGACAACCAGAACCTCGTCGGCGCGACCGTGATGGCCGTCTCCGTGAGCGCGATGCTCGCGATCGCGTGGCTCTATGCGCGCGGATCGATCGCGTGGTACGTCGCGCTGCCGCTCGCCGCGTTCGTCACGTCGCTGATCCACGAGCTCGAGCACGACCTGATCCACCTGATGTACTTCAAGAAGACGCCGTGGGCCTATCACCTGATGATGGCGCTGTGCTGGCTCACGCGGCCCGGCACGATCAACCCGTGGACGCGGCGGCGCATGCACCTGCATCACCACAAGGTGTCGGGCGGCGAATCGGATCTCGAGGAATTCGGCATCACGAACGGCGAGCGCTGGGGCGTGAAGCGCCTGCTGATGATCGCGGACGGCATGCTCGCCGTCGTGCTGCGGCCCACCGCGATGCGCCGCAAGGTGAAGCAGTACGTGGCCGCGCAGCCGGTGCAGGATCCGTCCGAGCGCCTGCAGTTACGCGTCGAGCAGGTGTCGTCGTACATGCCGGTCGGTCACGTGTATTACGTGCTGTGGCACGCGTTCATCGTCTATCACGTCGGCGTGTTCGCACTGCGCGCGTTCGGGTACCCGGTGACGGTGCCGGCCATGGTCGAGCGCGTGATGAGCGTCGTCGATTTCCTGGCCGTGGTGTGGCTCGGGCCGAACTTCGTGCGCAGCTTCTGCATCAACTTCGTCAGCTCGAACATGCATTACTTCGGCGACATCGACTCGCGCAACGTGATCCAGCAGACGCAGGTGCTCAACCCGTGGTGGATGCTGCCGTTCCAGCTGTTCTGCTTCAACTTCGGCAGCACGCATGCGATCCATCACTTCGTGGTGCGCGACCCGTTCTACATCCGCCAGCTGACCGCGCGCCCCGCGCATGCGGCGCTGCGTGAAGTCGGCGTACGCTTCAACGACGTCGGCACGTTCGCGCGGGCGAATCGCTGGGGCGGCTATCGTCCGGCGCGCGGTACGCGCCAGGCTGCGGCCGACGCGTAACGCACCGCCTCAACCGTCGATCGGCGGCATCGGCCCTTGCCCGCGGATCCACGACCAGTTCGCAAGCTCGGCCATTTCCTTGTCACCGCGGCTGTCGCCATACGCGAACAACTGTTTCGGCGGCCGGTTGCCCCACCATCCGCGCAACCGCACGACCTTCTGCGGCCCCCAGCAGTTCTCGCCGTCGAGCCGGCCGGCGAAGGCGCCGCGCTCGAACGCCAGCCGCGTCGCGAGCACCGCATCGAAGCCGGCCGTCTTCGCCCACTTCTCCAGATACAGCGACGGCGACGCGCTCACCAGCACGACTTCGTGCCCGCGTGCCCGATGCTCGCGGATGCGTTCGAGCATTTCCGGGCGCACGAGGCTCGGCAGATAGGTATCGACGAACGTGCGCGCCTGCGCATCGAGCGCATCCTCGCGCACCGGCCCGAACGCGAACGATGCGAATTTCGCTTTCGCGTCGCCCCGCGACAGCAGCCCGGCCTTCATCGCAATGATCCACGGCAGCGCGCGCAATCCGGCCCACGCGAAGCGCGGCGTGCCGACCGCGTAGCGGACGAAATGGCGAAAGCTGTCGGTCGTCGTGATGGTGCCGTCGAAATCGAATGCGGCAACGATGCGGTCAGTCATGGAGAATCGGCGGGAAAGCGATGAGATGCCCGGGAAGATAGCAGACTCGCGCCGGTGCACGTGAAATGGCGTGATGCGGCGTAACCGGTGCAGCGAACACGCGCGCCTCGGCGCGCGTGCTCATGCGGTGCGTGCCGTGTGCTCAGCGCTGCGGCCGCGCCGCCAATGCCGCCGGCAGCACGACATTCATCAGGTGATCGGCGCGCGACAGCAGATCGGTCACGCGCTCGTCGAGCCCGCGCAATTGCGCGGGTTGCATGCGGATCTGCTGCACGGCCTGCCCGACGATGTTGCGGCGGTCGAACAGCGTGCGCTCGACACCCGCATCGTCCGGCGCGCGCACGACGTCCGACACCGCACTCAGCGCCGCAAGCAGAACCACGAGGTTTTCTTCCGCGTGGCGGACCTTCGCGGCGAGTGCTTCGGTACGACGCGGGAAGAAGCCGAGCGACTGCTTGAGCGCCCCGATCGCCGCACGGTAGTCGACATGGCCCGTCGCCGCGCCGAACCAGCGTTCGAACATGCCGGCCTTGCGTGTCGCCTGCGCGAGCATGCCGGCCATCATGTCGGCCGCGCCGAGTTCGTTGAATTCGCGCGTCGTGGCCGCAACGGCTTCGACGAGGTTGCCCGCCGTCTCCAGCGCGCCGTCACCGATCGTCGCGATCGTCGCGAGCTTGAGCGGCACCAGTTGCCGGATGTGCCGCTCGATGCGCGGTGCGTAGTCGGGATAGAGATTCGGGAAGCTGGCCTGCGCGGCGCGGAAGCACGCTTCGAGCTGCGGATGGTTCGATTCGCCGAACACCGCGCGGCCGACCGCCTCGGCCGGCGCCGTGCGCACGGCCTTGCCGGATGCGGGCGCAGGCTCGGGCCCGAAGTCGAGCGCCTGCGGCGCGGGCCGCTCGGGACCGCGCGCAACCGGCGCCGCGGCCGCGGGCGGCGCGTCGAACGCAAGACGCCCGGGCGTGCGCTCGGGCGTCGTATCGAACTCGAGCCGCTTCGGCTCGTCGGACGGATTCGTCATCGCTGCTTCCTGCCCGGCGCGGCGGTGTCCCGCCGGCCGGGCTGCCGCCAGTCAGACCGCGCCGCCGTACGCGCGCACGAAGTCGCCCAGGCCACGGTTGTAGCCGGCGCCGACCGCCTTGAACATGAAGTGGCCGTCGCGGCGATAGAAGCTGCCGACCTGCACCGACGTCTCCATCGAGAAGTCCTCCTCGAGCGCGTACTTCGCGATCACCGCGCCCGACACTTCGTCGGCGATCTGGATGTAGCTGTTGCGCACCTGGCCGAAATTCTGGCGACGCGCTTCGGCCTGGTCGATCGTCACGACCACCGAGATTTCCTCGACGTCGGCCGCGAGCTTCGTCATGTCGATGAAGATCACCTCGTCGTCGCCGTCGCCGCTGCCCGTGCGGTTGTCGCCGCTATGCACGACACCCAGGCACTTCGACGCGGGCATCCCGCGCTTCGGGAAATCGTCGCCCGGCTGGATGAAGGTGTCCTTGCGCTCCATCGTGCGCACTTCGCTGTTGTAGAACACGAAGTGCTGATCCGAGATCAGCTTCGGATTGCTCTGCGCGTCGTACTTGCACAGGAACACCGACACGTCGAGATCGAAGTCCGTACCCGTGTCCGTCGCGTTCGCATCCCAACCGAGACCGATGCGGAACTTCTGCGTGCCGGGCGCTTCCTTCGACAGGTTGACGCGACCGCCTTTCGACAAATTGATCATCTGAACCTCTTCTGCTGGAACCGCCGTTGTGCCGGCGGCAATACCGGGCCGCCCTGCGCGGCCCCTCGTTGATGATGTTCGACCCGCGCGTGACGCGGGGTCACTCGCCCGCCACGGCAGTCCGGTCTTCCTTGCGTTGCACGACGATCGACGACCACACGGCCGCCGCGATCATCGCCGCACCGACCAGGCCCGTGATGACCTCGGGCACCTCGAACTTCACGCCGAGGAACATGATCGTTGCGAGCGCACCGATTGCCCAGAATGCGCCGTGTTCGAGATAGCGGTATTGCGCGAGCGTGCCCTTCTTCAGCAGCACGAGCGTCATCTCCCGGATATAGGCCGCGCCGACGCCGAGGCCCAGCGCGATCAGGAAGATGTTGTTCGACAGCGCGAAGGCACCGATCACGCCGTCGAAGCTGAACGACGAATCGAGCACTTCGAGATACATGAACCCCGCGACGCCTTCGCGCACCACGCGCGTACCCGTCTCCTCGCCGCCGATCAGGTCGCCGATGCCGTGCGCGATCACGAAGCTGATCACGCCGAACGCCCCCGCGAGCAGGAAGGCCACCTGCTCGGCCGCCGGCACGTAGAGCGACGCGACGATGATGATGGCGAGCGTCAGCGCCACTTCCAGCGCCGTGATGCGGCCGAGGTGGCTCATCGGGCCTTCCAGGAAGCCGATCCAGTGCTCGTCCTTCTCGGTGTCGAGCATGAACTTGAAGAACACCATCAGCAGGAACGCGCCGCCGAATGCGGATACCTGATGATGCGCGGACGTGAGGATCGACGCGTACTGCGCCGGCGACTCGATCGCGAGCTTCAGCGCGTCCCACATGCCGATGTGGCCGATCACCGCGACGATCAGCAGCGGGAACACGAGCCGCATGCCGAACACGGCGACCGGCAGGCCGAACACCATGAAGCGGTTGCGCCACTTCTCCGACCAGTTCTTGAGGACCGATGCATTGACGACCGCGTTGTCGAGCGACAACGAGATTTCGAGCACCGACAGGACCGCGACGATCAGCATGTCCTTCACGCCGCCGAGGAGATAGGCCGCGATCAGCGCGAGCACCGTGAGCGACAATGGGATCTTGAAGTCTTTCAACATGATGGGGTAATCGAGTTCAGAAAAAGGGGCAGGCGGGACGCGCTTACTTCGCGCGCACCCAGTCGCAGAATTCCTGCGTGATCAGTTGTTCGTAGATCTGTTCGTCGCTGACGTCGAGCGATTCGAGATGCAGGAAGCCGACGTTCGGCATCTCGTCCGCGACTTCCGCGAGGAAGTCGAATTCGCTCGGATCGCCGACGCCGACGAGCGACCAGTACAGCGGGTAGTGCTGCGACTCGGCGAGCAGCTGGCGCACGCGCTTGCGGTCGTTCTTCGGGTTCTGGCCGTCGGTGACGAACAGCACCCATGCGGGCAGGTGGCCGTTCGCCGGCGCGGTGGCGGCCGGCGCGGGCGTCTCGTCCGCACCGCCGAACAGCCGGCTCAGGAAGCCGCGCTTCTCTTCGCGCTTCGACGACGGCTCCGGCGCACGGAAGAAGAAGTCGACGATGTCGTTCATCACCGGCGCGTACTGCGTGCCGCCCCACTTGTCGATCCGCGCGTTGAGCACATGATCGGAAATGTACGAGCCGTAGTTGTCCGGCGTCGCGGTCGGCAGGCGGTCGTAGCCTTCGGTGAAGGTCCACGTATCGACTTCGCCGTTGTCGTCGAACTTCAGTGCAATGCCGAGAATCCGGTCGTGCGTGTCCTGGATCACGCCCGACTGGTACAGCGGCTTCGCGGAGCCGGAGATGTCGAGCGCCGCGCCGACGCGCACGACGGGCGGCTTCAGGATCTGGCGTTTTTCGAGGACGATCGCGACCTTCGCCGCGCGTTTCTCAAGCGTAATCATGCGGTGTTCTCTCGGTTCTTTCAGTTGTGCTTCGGAGCGAATCGGGTGATCAGGTCCTGTTCGAGCTGGCGCAGGCGCGGTGCGTCCTGCTCACGCTGGCGCTTGCCGTCGGCGATGATCTGCGTGATGTCGTCGAATGCGCCGAACAGCTGCTGCTGCGCGTATTCGAACGTGTCGGTCGAGATCACCGGGCGCTGGCCGAGCTTCGCGACTTCCTGCGCGTTCTGGCGGTTCAGGTCGGCCTGCGCGCGGATCGCCTCGTCGGCCGCGTCGTACGTCGCATTGGCGAGCGCCGCCGCGCGCTTCGTGCTGAGCTGCTCGAGGTAGAGCGCGAACGCGTTGGTCCACGCGGGGATCAGCACGGTCTTGATCGTCATGAACTTCGACGTCAGCGTGCGTTTCTGATCCTGCTCCATCCGGATTTGCGGCGCGAGCTGTTTCGACATCAGCATCGCGCGGTCGAGGTCGTCGAGCTTGCTTTCGAGCGCGTCGACCTTGCGCTTCACGTCGAGCAGGCGCTGTGCGGCGAACGCGTCGTCCACCGGTTGCTGGCCGGCCGCGAGATGCGCCCGCAGCGTCGCGAGCGCCGTTTCGCCGTGCGCCTTCGACTGCGCGAGTTCCTGGTGCAGCGCGTAGTTGTCGTTGTACATCCGCTCGAGCTCGTCGATGCCGGCCTTCTGGCGCTGCGCATGGTTCTCGAGCTCGACGACGAGCGTGTCCATCCGCTTGCTCACCGACTCGTATTGCGACAGCAGCTTCTCCTTGGTCGAGCGGAACAGCCGCGTGACCTGCGTGAGCAGCCCGCCCTTGTCTGCGCCGCGCGGGTCGAGCCCCTTGGCGGTCGCGATCAGTTCGTTGAGCTTGTCGCCGAACTGGTCGGCATCGGACGCGCGGACGCTCGCGAGAATCTGCTGCGAGAAGGCCGCGATCCGCGTGCCCTGCGTCGCGCCGAGCTGGTCGATCTCGTCGACGGTGATCAGGCGGACGTTCTCCGCCGGGCGTGCAGCCGGCATGGCAACGGCGGCGGCAGGCATGACGGCGGATGACGAAGACGGGGTGGAAGGACGATCGCTGACCGCATCGGAGTTCTTGTCGTCGAATAGCGGTTTCATGTGGCTACCACGTTTCCTTTTCTGCTTTCTGCTGCGTGTTGTCATGCGCGTGAGGCGCGCATCCGCGATTACCGCCGTGCTCTCTCACGGGCGGCAGACGGACAATAAGGGCGACGACGCGGTGCGTCAAGAGATGCGAATCTTTCAACATCCATACGCTTTGTAATGTATGCGATGGAAGTCTCGATACGGCTCCGGATGACGTGAGGACAAATGCCTTGATGGAGCGTGAATCCGGATTTCTCGGGAAACGTAGGCAGCGAGTAATAGAAAGTGTTTTGAAAGAAATAGCCTCTTTCCATTCCACTGATTGTTACAGATTGCTTAATGCGGCGAGAACCATTGTCGCGATGCATCGGGCGGCGGTGAGTCCGCCGAAGCCAGTCATGCAGACACGCAATGCATTGCGACAATCGTCCTGTGGCGGGTTTTACTCCGAATAGCCCTGCGACGCCGTACTTGCGTCATGCCGACGGCCCCACCACGGCAAGTACGCATTGTTTCCACCGCGTGCGCGGAACCAGTTCTTGCCGGTGTCGATCGGTGTCAGCTTCGACGGTGCGATCACTACCACCGCCGTCGGATGCTCGGTGTCGGTCGTTCCCGCCACGAGCACGTTTCCGCCGAGGTGATTCGCGCGGCCGATCGCCAGCGCGACATCGGTCAAGGCCGCGCCGGCGCCCATGTCACCGAGCAATGCCGATGTATTGAAGGTCTGTGCGTGGAGGTCATATCCCGGCCGCACCTCGGCCAGTGATCGCGACAGCACGGCGGCCCTTGTCGACGCGGCATCGCTGCCCTTGCCTGCGTCGTGAATGACGTAATTCAGTGACGAGGCCGTGACGCCTGCGTTGCTCGCCGCCGCGTCGATCGTCGACGCCCATGCCTGCACCACGCGGCTCGTGCCTTGCTTCGTCTCGAAATCGCCGACATTGCTTCGTGCAGCCTTGCCGATCCACGCCAGTGGTTCGCGCTCGGTGTTCAGATTCGGGCCGGCGAGGAACAGCAACACCATGTTCTCGTTGATCTGTCCGTCTTTCGGCGGAAAATTCGGTGCGTCCCAGTTCATCACCCAGACGCTTTTGTCGGGGTGAGCAGCCAGATAGTCCAGCGCGGCGTTCAGCGACGTGAAACCAGCGTTGCCTTGACCTGACGTCACGTGCACATCGGGTGGCGTATCGTGGCTCCAGAGATTTTTTGCGTACGGGTTGCCGATTTCGAAGATGGTGACAACGCGATCCTGCAAATAAGCCGCTGCCAGTTCAGGGTTCAACCGATCGCCGGGAACTGCCAACTCGACGTGGATGCCAGCCAGTTCTCTCCAGTTCCACCGCCAGCGCGGGCTGACGGTATAGAAGTAGTCGCCGTTCAAAAAATAGCGCGTGCGAAAAAGCACCAGGAGTTTGTCGACATACTTTTCATAGAACCCGGAAAACGACTCACGGCCCCGGTTACCATCCGCAACGATGGATATCGGTTCCAAGGTCGTGTATTTCGCGGGTTTGGTCCGCACCATGTCGTCGTCGCTGTTCGGCTTGACCAGCCCGAGCGTCCACAGCAATTGCCACTCGGTCGGATAGTCACGTCGTTGCAGCGGATTGAGCCATGCAAGTCCGACGACCTGGGCAACGAAGGGCGCTGAGGACTCGCCCTCGACGGCTTGCGTCGATGCGGCGTTCATCTCCGCACGCACCGGCAAGACCAACAGGATTGTCGCCGCCGCGATCACAACGGATCCGACGTGTCTGACAAGAGTGAGACGGGACATGCATATTCCTAATCAAGCTGGTCAGCAATGCGTTGGCTGTCGACCAGCAGGCACCGGAGCCCGGCCGGAACCGGAACCCGCGTCTTCATTCCCAATGGCGAGCACGTCGTGACAACCGTCCCAACGACTCATTCCCGCCCGGACGACGCCAGACTCGAAATCAGCGTCGCGCCACACGAAGTCTTGTGACCATCGAACGCCGCGGGTTTTCCGTCGACGATCACCTGCGGATCGCCTTCGGCGATAAAGCAGGCCTGATGCCCCGAGATCGGGCAGACGCACGTGTCGCCGAGCCGGGCGACCGGCCGCCCCATCACTTCACTGACCGCGCTGCCGGTCACGACCTGGCCGCCGTGGCTCGTCGCGTCGCCGACCCGAATGATTCCGCGCATGCGGGCTCCTTATTCCGAATAGCCCTGCGATGCCTGACGCGCATCGTGACGGCGGCCCCACCACGGCAAGTACGCGTTGTTTTCACCGCGTGCACGGAACCAGTTCTTGCCCGCGTCGATCGGCGTCAGCTTCGACGGTGCGACCACCACCACCGCGGTCGGATGCTCGGTGTCGGTCGTTCCAGCTACGAGCACGTTTCCGCCGAGGTGATTCGCGCGGCCGATCGCCAGAACCACATCAGTCAATGCCGCGCCGGCACCCATGTCGCCGAGCAGCGCCGCCGTGTTGAAGGTTTGCGTACGGAAGTCGTATTCCGGCAGCACTTCCGTCAGCGTTTGCGACAGTGATGCAATCCGCGTCGATGCGGCGTCGCTGCCCTTTCCTGCATCGTGCACGACGTAATTCAACGACGACACGGGTACGCCCGCATTGCTCGCCGCCGTATCGATCGTCGATTTCCAAGCCTGTACCGCGCGGCTGGCGCCTTGCTTTGCCTCGAAATCCTTGACGTTGCTTCGGGCAGCCTTGCCGATCCATGCCAGCGGCTCACGCTCGGTCTTCAGATCCGGGCCGGCGAGGAACAGCACTGCCATGTTCTCGTTGATCTGTTCGTCCTGCGGCGGGAAGCTCGGCGCGTCCCAGTTCATCACCCATGCGCTTTTGTCCGGGTGCGCGGCCAGATAGTCCAGTGCCGCGTTCAGCGACGTGAAGCCGGCGTTACCTTGACCTGACGTCACGTTCACATCGGGCGGCGTATCACGGCTCCATAAATTTTTTGCGGACGGATTCCCAATTTCGAAAATATTAACAATCTGGCCTCGCAAATGTGATGCCGCAAACGCAGGATTGAGTCGGCCAGCGGGAATTGCCAGCTCAACATGCATTCCAGCCAGCTCCCTCCACTTTCTCTGATCATTCGAGCTAACCGTATAAAAGTAATCTTCATTCGTAAAATATCGCGTACGAAAAAGTATCAGCAGCTCATTGACGTATTTTTTATAGAATCCGGAAAATGATTCACGCCCCCAACGACCGTCAGCCACGATGGAAATCGGCTGTAACGTAGAATATTTTTTCGGATTGGTCCGAACCATATCATCGTTGACATTCGGCTTTACCAAGCCCAGCGTCCACAATATTTGCCACTCCGTGGGGTAATCCCTGCGCTGCAGCGGGTTCATCCAGCCAAGCCCGACGACCTGAGCGACGAACGGTTTGGATGCCCCTGCTCCGACAACCGGAATTGCCTTCTCGTTCGATGAGGCAGCAACTGCGCGTGGCCCTGCAATCACCGTTGCAAATGCAAATACCATGATTGCCACAAGTCCCGGAACCAATACTAAACGCTTCATCAGAGTTCCCATACTTAACGATGCTCCTGTCGCCCCATCAGACGAAACCAATATCAAGAATGACGCTCCCAACGCAAGAAGCATCGCAGCGACGGCAATTCCAAATCGGCGCGGCCAGGTAGCAATGACCGACCTCATAAAATGCCCCCGATCTTCAGGAAAAGTCCACCATCTCTTTCATCATGTATCTTGGACGGCATTTTTGCGTACTCTTCGGTAGCGATCCAGTCCCGCAAAAACAATCTATTACACTTCCCGGTTGAAATATATTCCGCCATCTGACCGTTTGGATTGCTACCATCACCGCTATCGTCACCATCGTCGACATCATCACTGCCATCGTCACTGCCATCACCGCCGTCATCATCACCCAGGCCCTTTACGAACCTCCAATCAGCCTGAATTCTGAATTCCTCCAAATCCGCCGCAGTCAAATAGCAAAGTCCAATGGCCACATCGTAAGCCAACGCCTTTTCAGCGTGGTCCTTGTTGGTCATGATGGTCGAATGATTGGTGGGGTTATTCTTGTCCCCGCCGTTCAGAATCTCGAATATCTCCTTGTTCCGCCATTCGGTATATTCAGCGCTCGCTGCGTCCGGATCGTCCTCTCCGACCACCTTTCCGTCCTTGTCGACCCAGCGGCGATTCCCCGATCTCCGCGCCTCCATCCGCAGAATGGAATGATCCTCGTATCGCTGCGCAGCCTCGGATAATGCGTCACCCTTCGCTTTCAGCGGGTCGCCCTCGGCCGTCGCAAATTTTTCTGACTTTTCGTCGAAGTTGTCGTACGGATCGTCATCCCGCTTGTCCTTCTTGCCGGCATCGCGGCCGGCGGACGGCGGATCGTAGCCCTCGTTGAAATCTGCTCCTTCGAGCAGATTCCCGTCCGCATCGCACGCGCCCGATGCTTTGCCGTAGCGCAACGCCTTTGGAAAGAAGCGCGTTTCCTTGTCGAGCATCGGTGCCGTAATCGGGATTTCCCATCCCTCCGGCGGCAGGGCATTGACCTCCATGTGCGACAAGTTGAACAGGTAGAGGGGCGGGCTCGTTACAAACGTGACAAACTTCGCGAGCCAACCTTCATTGGAATGCATGCCTCGCGCAAAACCGTACCGCGCGGGCGGTGACGGCGGATACCAAAACCCCTCCGTCTTGTTCTTGCTGCTACGCCAGTCATTCTCCCAATACTGGTATATCTTCTTGTCACCGCCGACCTCGAAATTCGACGCGAATACGCGTTGCGAGAAAACACCCCACGCGTTCGTCGCACTGATCTCTTCGATACTCATGCCGCGCCAGCCGATCCCCTGAACGGGCAGCGCGGAAATGACCTGATCATGCGGGCAGCAATACAGTGTCACTCTCCCGTAGGTGTTCTTCTGGTACAACCCGTGCGCCTCCCGGTCTTTGGCAGCGCTATACGGCTTCCCCCCGTTCTTCGACGGTCTTGCGTTTTCCATTGCCCGATCGAGATCCTCCGCAGGCATCTCCAGATCGGCCCGAGCGCGCAGGATATCGAAGTACTCCCTCAGTGTTTCCGTGCGCGCAACATAGGTCTCGCGCCCCACATGCCCGTTCTTGTCGCGTACCCCGCGCTGTGCCCAGGTGTCGGTGAAGTTGCTCTCCACGAGGCTGTACGGCGGATTGGCGAGAACATAGGTGTCCGCGACGCAGCGTCCTTTCTTGCCCAACCGGTCCTTCACCTCGGGCAACCGGTCGCCGAGAAATGCGGCGGCGAGACCGATCATGTTGCCCTGGCTGTGGCACACGATCGTGATCGGCACGTCGGCCTGGCGCTTGCGGATCGATTCGACCAGGCGCGCCAGCCGCATTGCACCCAGCACGCCATAGGTACGCGGCGGCGTCGAATAGATCTTGCGATTGCCGACCGAGTTCATGTGCTGGACGGTCAGCCACAGAAAAAGCCGGTCGTGCAGCCCGTCATTCCACAGATCCGGCAGGCTCGAACACCCACCCGCGAACGGCCCGCCCCCCCAGTAGTTCTTCTCGTTGAGCATGATCTTGTCGCCATACTCTTTCAGCTCCTCGGCATTCGCGGCATAACCCCACCGGAAATGAATGACGGGCGAAAAGGACGGATCGGGCTTGATGTACGTCTTCGACGACATTTCCGGATTCAGGAATCCGTCAGACGTCAGGCTTTCGATATAACTGACCGGCGTCATCTGCCCGGCCACCGGCCCAAAATGGAACAGTTGATCGTCATACCGCCCCATGCGCCGGTTCAATCCAGCGCACAGCCCTTTCTCGGCGTCCTTGAACCATTCGCCCTCCGAATTCACCCCGTGAACGAAAATGACGACGCCCGGCAGCGGCATCTGCATCACGCATTGGAGGTCGTTCCGATTGAACAGCGTCGTCCCCGTTCCACCACCCACCGCCATCTTCGACGGGTCGTCCGGGTTCTGCGAAAAGTTGTAGTTGAACATGTTGTTTTTCTTGAAGACTCAGCTCAGGTTCTCGACTTGAAGAAGCGCACCGCCAATTGTTCGAACTGATCGCTGCTGACCGGCGCCAGCTTGCCTTGCTCGTCGGTCTTCCCCTTGATCAACTCGCCCGATGCCTTGCGCACCTCGGCTTCCATCCCTTCGACCGGCTGCCCGTCGGTCGCCCGAACCAGCTTCGGCACCCGCCCCAGCGAACCTTGGTCGAACTTCGGGAAATCGGTGCTCATGCTCGCCGGCCCGGCCCACGTATGCGACGCGGACTTGACGGTGAAACTCCCCGGACACCCGAGCTCGATATCTCCGCCCTGCAGCTTCAGATACGCGCCGCCCGACGTCACGAACACGACCTGCTCGCTGGCCATGCCCGCGAGCTTTCCGCCCCCCGCTGTCATCTGGATGTTTTTCGCGGAATCGATCTGCGTATCGTCGTTCTGGCTCTGCAGCGCTACCTTCCCCTGGTTCGCGATCGCCGAGACCCCTTCGCTGTGCGCGAACATCGCCACGCCATGGCCGGCCTGCAGGTTGATCCGCTGTCCGCTCGTGTACTGCAGGTGATTCTGCGCGACGATATCGACATTGCCGCCCGCATGGGTCGTGACGGTCTTCGGCGTCGCGATGCTGATCCCGGCCGGCGCAGTGATGCCGATCGCCGCCATCGCCGCACCCGACGATTCGCCGCCACCGGCGGCTTCCCCGTTCGGCCAGCCTTTCACCGTGGTCATCAGCGCGTCGTGCGGCTGCGTATCGGGCGCCACGCCCTGATGCTGGCCCGCATAGTCGCCAAGACTCTTGAACAGCTCGACGCATTCCTGCATCAGTTGCAGATACTCGTCCCGCGCCAGGTGGCCGTCGCTCGCGCGCAGCCGTTCCCAGGCCGAGATCAGCATCGCCTTGCCGCTGCGAATCGCCACGTGCGCATCGCTGCGCAACTCGGCGCCCTCGCCGCGCGCCGTACCCTGGCCGTTGTCGCGCGGCTGCGTCAGATAGCCGAGGTTCAGCTGGCTATGCGCATGCTCGCTCGCCAGCTGGCTGCTGATCTGCCCCGGCGTATCGTCGAAGCGGATCTGGTTGTACCGCTGCCCCTTGATTTCCTTCGTCTTCGTGCCGGACAGATAACGGTTGCCCGGCAGCGCGCCGGTGTGGCTGAAGGTCGCCGGCATGTTGGGCCCGTTGGCCAGCACGCCCATCACGACGAGCCGATCCGGATCGCCGCCGATATGGCCGATCAGCACCTCCATGCCGACGCGCGGCAAGGTATTCGCGCCGAAGCTCGGCCCGGCGAGCGCGCAGGCGACACGCACCGGCGCGCTGTCGGTCGGCGTGCCGCTCGTGCCGGCGCCCTGCGCATGCGCGTGATCGTCTGCGTTCAGCCCCTGGATCTGCACCCGGATACGGCCCATTTCATCGCAGAACACCTCTTCCCCGTCGGGGCCGACGACGACGGCCGTCATCGGATGCACGGCCGGCAGGTCGACATGGGGATCGTAGGCCGGGGTCAGCGGCACGCCGCGTCGTACGCACGAGAACGTGTTCTCGTAGCGCCTGTCGTTTTCATCGCCCGGCGTGCTGCTCACGTCGGTCGGCACCGCGTTGAACAGCACGCGGCTTGCCGCGAACAGCGACTGTGCGCGCTCGTTCAGTTCCTTCGGGAGGTTGTTCCGTACACGGTGATGAAGCGACGTGACGACGAACTGCCGCTGCTCGGCCGGCAATGTGTCGAGCTGCGGATGCTCGGCAAGCGCAAACCAGTGGCCGACGGCCAGATCGCGCACATTGCTCACGCCGTCGACGGATTCCGCGCGCAGTTCGTGCGCAAGCATGCGGTCCTTGCCGATCCGGTCGAGATCGGACGACGAATTTCCCGCGTGCGGAATATCGATGACGCTGTCGGCCAGCAAACGCCCGAGATCGTTGCCGCCGTCGCCCTGGTCGACGATCGTCGCCTGTTCGGTTTGCGACATCCGGCCGGTCTTGTAATCCCATGTCGGCCGGACGATCTTGCCGGGGATCAGGCTGCGGCTCGTCGCCCACAGCGTGATCGAGTCGCGCTCTTCGGTGGCGGCATCGCGGTGATAGCGAACGGTACCGGCAATCGTCTCGGGCAACTTCATCGAATCGTCGGCAAAGACCAGCGTATGAACCGGCGTGTCGTTCACGTTGCCGTTCGCCCGCTCGCCGGCCTTGCCTGCCTTGACGAAGACGGTCGCACCGTCGCGCCGCAGCAGCCGCCGGATGAAGTGCGCGTCCGACTCGTTGACCTGTCGCGTGAGTTCACGCGCCGGGTAACGTTCACCTTGCAGGCCGGACAGGTCGAATTCGAATGCGCCCGCCAGCGCCGAGCTGCGCTGGCGCCACTCCTGGAGCAGCACGCCGAGGATGTCGGGCAGGTTCTTGGTGCGGAACAGTCGTGAATTGGTTCGCCGCTCCATCACCGACAGCACGTCGCGAATCGTCAACTGGTAGCAGGTGAGCGAACCGTCCGACTGTCCGGTGCGGACGTCGGTGACGATGCCGTTGATGGTATGGAGACGCCCGCGATCAGTCGTCATCTCGACGGAAACCGGTAGCCCGATGAAGCTGCGGATCGGGAGATCGGCCCGCGCGGACACGCAGGTCAGATGCCCCTCGATGCCCGTCATCAACCCTTCCCGGATATCGGCATACTGGAGCGCAAGCACCTGCTCGAGCGTCTTCTGGGCAGGCCCCCAGTTCATGCGAACCGGTCGATTGTTCTGATCGACCACCCCGGACGCAAATGTGCGTAGCAATTCGGCTGTATTCACAGCGTGACTCTCAGGATCTTGTTTTACTTCGTTGTTCACCGGGAAATCACGCCCGCTGGTCCGTCCTGGGAGTGCCGCCCGCCTGTTTTTTCGCGAGCATATCAAATTTGTCAGGCGAGTGACGAAATTTTGAAAGGTTTTATAGCGCTTTGTGTAATGCTTCTAACCAGATTTAAAATTTCACAATCTTTCGAATTGATCGCGCCTCGTCCGGCGACGCCCGATCGTCGTCATGGCGTCGCTCAGGCAGGCACTTGCCGCATGCCTAGCCGCGGCAACACGAACGGCACCGAGCGGTCACGAATCGTGAAATCCCACCGTCCTTCGATGTCCACGAACGTCGCGCTGAAATGCCGGTCGTCGGCCCACGTCATGTCGTCCAGATGGCACGACGCGTACATCGCGCCGACCGTGCGCCGCGCGAGTTCCTTCAACGGATCCTTCGACACGAGCGTGAACGTGACGGCCTCCTCGAACAGGCAGTCGTAGTCGGTGACGAGCAGATAGGCGGCCGGCGTCTCGAACTGGCGAAGCAGCACATAGCCGGAAACGGTGAGGCCGCAACGTTCGCCGTTCACGAGCACATGGGTGCGTGACGGCCACGTTTCATACGGACCGTCGTGCGTTTCGAGCGTGAAGCGCTCGATCGGCTTCATCGCCGGGCCAGTTGGTGGAGGTCTTGTTCCCGAAGCATCGCCGCGTCAGTTCGCGGCCTTGCGATACAGCGCGACGTAGCCCGCGAGCATCAGCAGCAGCGACCCGCTGACACGGTTCAGCCACTTCTCCCCAGCGGCCTTCCACACGCGCACCGAATGCACGCCGAGCAGTGCATAGCCGGTCATCCCGATAACGTCGATCGCCACGATCGTCGCCGCGAGGATCGCGTACTGCGGCGCGATCGCATGCGACCGGTCGACGAACTGCGGCAGCAGCGCGGACATGAACAGGTAGTACTTCGGGTTGCTCATCGCGACGAAAAAGCTCTTCAGGAACGCGGTCCGGCGATCGGGCGTCGCGTGATCGAGCGCCTGCGCAGCGGCGGAACCGCCGGATGACAGCAGCATCCGTACGCCGACATAGGCGAGCCACGCCGCGCCGGCCAGCTTCAGCGTGACGAATGCCGTTTCCGACGCGTCGAGCAGCATCCCGAGACCGCACCCGACCAGCGCAACGAGTACGACATCGGCCGTGACGGCCCCCAGCATGCCGACCATCGCGTGACGCAACCCGTACCGCGAGCCGTTGCTCATCGCGAGCAACACCGTCGGGCCGGGCGTCGCGACGCCGACGGACAGGATCAGGGCAAAAGCGAGCAAGGCGGACAGCGACATGGCGGGGCGTTCCTGTTGAACGAAGGGCAGGAAAATGCAGGCGGACGGAGCATGATCGCATGTTGGCGCGACCGCCCGCTCGACGGTTGTCTGGCGGGCCGCCGACCTCGCGCCCCGTCCGATTTGCATGGATCGTCGGACGGAGTGGCGAACTGCCCCCAGAGTTTGCTATACTCTCGGTCTTCCGGAGAGATGGATGAGTGGTTTAAGTCGCACGCCTGGAAAGCGTGTATAGGTTAATCGCCTATCGGGGGTTCGAATCCCCCTCTCTCCGCCAGAATTCAATGCCCGCGCCAGCGGGCATTTTCGTTTCCGGGGAGAAGCAAGCCGACAGGTCGGCTGGCGCGGGGGATTCGAAGGGATTCGGTCGGCTACAAGAACGGGGCGACCGTCGCTGCAACCTCTCGAAAAGGAACGGACGGCGAGGTGACGTTTATCTTCAAACGTGACGGCCTCTAGTCGTGGAAGTTGAGCGCAGTCAATCTGCCGATCGACAAATTCGGTTCAAACTGATCGCCAGGAAGCGGCCCCGCCCCTGCGCAGCCGGCCCGCTTCCCCGCTTGATCTGGGCGTGCGGCGCACAGCAACTCCCAAACACCCCACGCTAAAGAAGCGTATTCTCCTGACGATATCCAGGGTTTTATCACCGCGAGTCAGATCCATGCGATTGAGTCCACGGTTCGCCATGCTGGCTGTTGCTGCGACGATGCTGTCAGCTTGCGCGACGGCATTTTCGCCCGCGTCGATCAGCACCACCATCGCGGTGACCGCTCCCCCACCGGTCGAGAAATCGCTGCGCGACGGCGGCTCGTCGACCGACCTGTCGGTCATTGGTCAGCCCGCATCTCCATTCCGCACGCTTCTGTCCGTTCGCGAATGCGCTGCCGCCAAATGCGCGGCGGGAATCGCCAAGCCGACGCTCGCGGTCACGGTCCAGCGCGTGTCGGAAGGACAGGCAGCGATCCGCTTCTCGGTCAACGGAGAGATCGGCAGCAGCCAGACGCTGACATCGCAAGCCGGGAACGCCACGTCGGAAGTAACCATGTCGATCCCGTCCGGCGTGACGCCGATCAACGATCAATTTGCCGTCGATCGGGTCGCGACGATCAAGGTTGGCGAGTTCCGCCACGTGGCCTTGCCGCACGGCATCCGTGCCTATGTCTGCGTCGCCATACCGAACGCCAAAGGCGTGACGGATGGAAGCTGTGATTTCAGCCGGGTGCAGACGACCAAGGGAGCCGAGCTCGGCATTTCAGCGCTCTGACCCACCCGTCATGGCGGCAACACGGAGGGAGCCCGACACGTGAGCAATGCCGAACGACACTCACGTCACGGATGCCGGATGTAATCCACCAGCGCCCGCGTATATTCGTCCGGCTTTCGGTCAAACAGACTCACCACGATCGCCACCGCGAACCCCGCCGGCACCCCGAACACCCCCGAACTGATCGGCTCGATCCCGAACCACGTGCGGCCCGCGAATCCCGTCAACTGCGTGAAGTACGGATAGGTCGACACGATGTAGTACACGCACACCGCCAATCCCGTCACCATCCCCGCGATCGCGCCACGCGTCGTCGTGCGCTTCCAGAACACGCCGAGCACGAGCACCGGAAAGAAGCTCGATGCCGCCAGCGAAAACGCGGCGCCGACGAGAAACAGGATCTTCCCGGTATTGAGCGACGCGACATACGACGCGAACAGCGCGACCCCGAGCAGCAGCACCTTCGAGATCGTCACGCGCCGCTGGCTCGATGCATCGGGCGCGACCATGCAGTAATAGACGTCGTGCGACAGTGCGTTCGCGATCGTCAGCAGCAGCCCGTCCGCGGTCGACAGCGCCGCGGCAAGCGCACCGGCCGCGATCAGCCCCGACACGACATACGGCAGCCCCGCGATCTCCGGCGCGGCCAGCACGACCATGTCCGGCTGCATCTGGATTTCCGACCAGTGCACGATGCCGTCGCGAATCACCTCGACGACGCTGATCAGGTCGGGTTCGAAGTGATGCCATTGCGTGACCCACGCCGGCAATTCGGCGAACGGCCGCCCGACGAGGTTCGCGAGGATCTCGTACTTGATCAGCACCGCGAGCACCGGCACGCTCAGGTAGAACAGCGCGATGAAGAACAAGGTCCACCCGACCGAGCGCCGTGCCGACGCGACCGACGTGGTCGTGTTGTAGCGCGTCAGGATGTGCGGCAGGCTCGCGGTGCCGAGCGACAGGCACAGCAGCAGCGCAAGGAAATTCCGCTCGCGTGGCTTGCGTTCGTCTTCGCTCGCGGCGGGAAACGGCTCGTGCATCGGCACGGGCGGCTCGGCACGCGCCAGCAGATCGTCACGCGCCTGCGTCCATGCGACACGCGCCGCCGCCGGATCGCGCGGGAAGTCCGCCAGCTCGCGCTCGCGCTGGCTGATCTCGCGCAGTGGCCCGTTGTGGCGCCGCAGGTCGGCCAACTGGTCGGCGAGATGCCGGCGGGCGTCCGCATGGGATGCCGGCAGCCGGTCGAGCCGCGTCTGGATATCCGCGGCCTGCCGGCGATACGCGTCGCGCACCTGCTGCTCGTCGAACGCATCGCGCACCTGCGCCTCGCGCGCCGCGACCCGTTCCATCAGCTTGCCGTAATTGAACTGCGGCACGGGGCCGAGCCCGTTCTTCATCGCGATCAGCGACACCGGAATCAGGATCGCGCTGATCAGGATGATGTACTGCGCGACCTGCGTCCACGTGACCGCGCGCATCCCGCCGAGAAACGAGCACACGAGAATGCCCGCGAGCCCGCAGAAGATCCCGATCGCGAAATCGACGCCGATGAAGCGCGTCGCGATCAGGCCGATCCCCTGGATCTGCGCGACCAGGTACACGAACGAACACAGGATCGCCGCACCGGCCGCCAGCGCGCGCACGGCCGTGCTCGAAAAGCGCGTACCGAGAAAATCGGGAATCGTGTAGCGCGCGAGCTTGCGCACATACGGCGCGAGCAGGAACGCGACGAGGCAGAACCCGCCCGTCCACCCCATCACGTAGGCGAGCGCATCGTAGCCGGTCGCGTAGAGCGATCCGGCCAGGCCGATGAACGATGCGGCCGACAGCCAGTCGGCCGCCGTCGCCATCCCGTTGAAGGCAGACGGCACGCGCCGCCCGGCCACGTAGTATTCGACGAGATCGGACGTGCGCGACAGCAGCCCGATCACCGCATACACGGCGATCGGCACGAACAGGAACACGTAGCCGATCCAGACGCCGGAGCCGGTGGCCCGCTCGATCCGCCACATCAGCAGCACGAACCCGAGAAACCCGAGCGTGTAGAGCGCGTAGGCGCGGATCAGTCGGCGCGTCAGCATGGATCAGCGTCCACCGTTCGCGTGGCCGGCGCGTGCCGCATGATCGTCGTACGCACGGCGCAGCGCGCGGTCCGCGCGTTGCATCAGCCCGATGTAGACGACGATCAGCACGAGATACACGAGAATCGCGCCCTGCGCGCCGACGTAGAACGGCAGGCTGAATCCGGCGAAACGGATCCCTGCGAGCGCGGGCCCGAAGAACGGCACGATGAACGATACCGAAAAACCGATCACCATCAGCACCGCGATCAGCGCGACGTTGAAGCGCCAGTAGCGTGCGTGGGCACGCGCGAGCGGCTCGGGAACGGGGGGAGGCGCGGCAGGCGCGGAACGGGTCGGAACGGTCATGCCGTTATGTAACAAAAAGCCCCTGCGCGGGCAATCGGGATTGCCGCGCAGGGGCTCGTGCGCGTGATGCGCAACCGGTACGATCAGCGCACTTCGGCGAGCTGTTCGAGGATGGCCGGGTTCTCGAGCGTGGACGTGTCCTGCGTGATCGCCTCGCCCTTCGCGAGCGAACGCAGCAGGCGCCGCATGATCTTGCCCGAGCGCGTCTTCGGCAGGTTGTCGCCGAAGCGGATGTCCTTCGGCTTCGCGATCGGCCCGATCTGCTTGCCGACCCAGTCACGCAGCGTCTTCGCCAGCGCCGCGGCTTCCTCGCCTTCCGGACGCGAACGCTTCAGCACCACGAACGCGACCACCGCTTCGCCCGTCGTATCGTCCGGACGGCCGACCACCGCTGCTTCGGCCACGAGTTCGTGCGAGACCAGCGCCGATTCGATTTCCATCGTGCCGAGCCGGTGGCCCGACACGTTCAGCACGTCGTCGATCCGGCCCATGATCGTGAAGTAGCCGGTGTCCTTGTCGCGGACGGTGCCGTCGCCGGCCAGATACAGGCGCCCGCCGAGTTCCTCGGGGTAGTAGCTCTTCTTGAAACGCTCCGGGTCGCCCCAGATCGTGCGGATCATCGCGGGCCACGGGCGCTTGACGACGAGGATGCCGCCCTGTCCGTTCGGCACGTCCTGGCCGGTTTCGTCGACCACCGCGGCCATGATGCCCGGCAGCGGCAGCGTGCACGAACCGGGCACGGTCGGCGTCGCGCCCGGCAGCGGCGTGATCATGTGGCCGCCCGTCTCGGTCTGCCACCACGTGTCGACGATCGGGCAGCGCTCCTGGCCGACGTGCTTGTGATACCACATCCATGCTTCCGGATTGATCGGCTCGCCGACGGTGCCGATGATGCGCAGGCTCGACAGGTCGTAGCTCTTCGGATGCACCTTGTCGTCGGCCTCGGCCGCCTTGATCAGCGAGCGGATCGCGGTCGGCGCGGTATAGAACACGGTAACCTTGTGGTCGCCGATCATCTTCCAGAAACGCCCGGCGTCCGGATAGGTCGGCACGCCTTCGAACACGACCTGCGTGCCGCCGCATGCGAGCGGGCCGTACGTGATGTACGTGTGGCCCGTGACCCAGCCGATGTCGGCCGTGCACCAGAACACGTCGGTGGGCTTCCAGTCGAAGGTCCACTTCATCGTCTGCGCGGCCCACAGCAGATAGCCGCCCGTGCTGTGCTGCACGCCCTTCGGCTTGCCGGTCGAGCCCGACGTATACAGGATGAACAGCGGATGCTCGGCGCCGACCCATTCCGGCTCGCACTGGTCGGATTCGCCGGCCGTCAGTTCATGCATCCACAGGTCGCGCTCGGCGTGCCAGTCGATCTTGCCGCCGGTGCGGCGATAGACGATCACGCTCTTCACGGCCTCGCAGCCGCCCAGCGCGATCGCTTCGTCCGCGATGCTCTTCAGCGGCAGCGTCTTGCCGCCGCGCGCCTGCTCGTCGGCGGTGACGAGCGCCGTCGCGCCGACGTCGACGAGCCGCTCGTTCAACGACTTCGCGGAGAAGCCGCCGAACACGACCGAGTGCGTCGCGCCGATGCGCGCGCAGGCCTGCATCGCGACGATGCCTTCGATCGACATCGGGATATAGATGACGACGCGGTCGCCCTTGCCGATCCCGCGCTTCTTCAGTGCATTCGCGAACCGCGATACGCGCGCGAGGAGATCCGCATAGGTGACGCGCGTGACGGTGCCGTCGTCGGCTTCGAAGATCACCGCGACGCGCTCGCCGTTGCCGGCTTCGACGTGACGGTCGAGGCAGTTGTACGACGCGTTCAGCTCGCCGTCGTCGAACCACTTGTAGAACGGCGCGTTGGACTCGTCGAGCACTTTCGTGAACGGCTTGTGCCACGCAAGACCCTCGCGCGCGAGACGCGCCCAGAATCCTTCGTAATCGTTCTCGGCTTCGGCGGCGAGCGCACGATAGGCCGGCATGCCGGAAATGGTCGCCGCCTGTTCGAGCGCCGCGGGCGGCGCGAACTGACGGGTTTCGTGAAGAACCGATTCAATCGCAGACATCGACTACCCCTTGGTGAACATGAATCCTCTGCATGGCGGCGCGATCGTGCGCACCGCGCGTCTTGGCCGGCGCAAGCGCGCCGCTGTCTCCTACCCACCACCCGCGCACGGCCCGAAGGCTGCTGCGCGATGCTGCGCCGCACCACGTCGCACGATGGCGACCGGGCGGCCCGACAGTTCCACAATAAGCGCTCCAACTTACCCGTCACTTACGCGGCACGGCCGTTTCGCCCGTCGGGCGACGCCGCTTGTAGCTTTACGCTGTAACGAGCGCGACCCTACAATCCTAACTGAACTCGCCTTCCGGATTCCAGCTTGAATCGCTACGCTTTCTTTCTCGTGCTGTCGATGCTGTTCGTCGGCAGCAATGTCGGTATCGGTAAATCGATCGTCGTCTTCGTTCCCGTCGCCATCCTCGCCACGCTGCGCTTCGTGATCGCGATCGCCGTGCTGTGGCCGCTGTTCAGCCCGGTGAAAATGCGCACGGTCAAGCGCGGCGAATGGCTGAACCTGTTCCTGCAGGCGTTCTTCGGCACCTTCATGTTCACGCTGCTGATGCTGAACGGCGTGCAGCGCACGAGCGCGGTCGCCGCCGGCGTGATCACCAGCACGATCCCGGCGATCGTCGCGTTGTTCGCGTGGCTGATCCTGCGTGAAAAACCGAACGGCCGTGCGCTCGTGTCGATTGCACTCGCGATCGCCGGCGTCGTGACGATCAACCTCGCGAACGGCAACGCGGCCGGGCACGGCGCGTCGTCGCTGACCGGCAACCTGCTGATCCTGGGCGCGGTGTGCTGCGAATCGATCTACGTGATCCTGTCGCGCCGCCTCACGCAGACGCTCGCACCGATCGACATCTGCGCGTACACGCACCTGTTCGGCCTGTGCCTGATGCTGCCGCTCGGCGCGACGGCCATGTGGCATTTCGATTATGCGAGCGTGCCGGCCGGCACCTGGGCGCTCGTCGTCTGGTATGGCCTGTCGGCCAGCATCTTCTCGTTCTGGCTGTGGATGAAAGGCATCCGGCACGTCCCGGGCAGCCTCGCCGGCGTGTTCAGCGCGGTGCTGCCGGTCGCGGCCGCCGCGTACGGCATCGCGTTCCTCGGCGAGCGTCCGACGCTCGCGCACGGCATCGCGCTCGCGTGCGTCGTCACCGGCATCGTGCTCGCCAGCCTGCGCGTGAAACGCGTGCCGGCTGCCGCCTCCTGATCCGTCCCCGGCAGTGCCGGCGCGTCACTGCAGTCGCGCCGGCCGACGCGTTACAATAGCGCGCCTTTTCAAGATTACCCCCGATACCTGCGCACCGCGCCCGACTGTCCACCATGTCTGCCCCGCATTCGCCCGGCCGCCCCGCGCGTCGCCCGCTTCGCCCGCTTCCCGCGCTGATTTTCATGAGCCGCTGGCTCCAGGTTCCGCTCTACCTCGGCCTGATCGTTGCGCAAGCCATCTATGTGTTCCTGTTCCTGAAGGAAGTCTGGCACCTGCTGTCGCATGCGACGAGCCTCGACGAAATCAGCGTGATGCTCGCGGTGCTCGGCCTGATCGACGTGGTGATGATCTCGAACCTGCTGATCATGGTGATCGTCGGCGGTTACGAGACGTTCGTGTCGCGCCTCGGCATCGAGGGCCACCCCGACGAGCCCGAGTGGCTCGACCACGTGAACGCGGGTGTCCTGAAGGTCAAGCTGTCGATGGCGCTGATCAGCATTTCGTCGATCCACCTGCTGAAGACGTTCATCAACCCCGACCAGCACACGATGCACGCGATCATGTGGCAGGTGATCATCCACGTGTCGTTCCTGGTGTCGGCGCTCGTGATGGCGTGGGTCGACCGCCTGACGACGCACACGCACCCGGCCCATTTCCACGAGCCGCACGCCCACGGCGCGCACGCGCCCGCGGCGAACGAGTCCCGCAAGCCGGCCGACGCAGCCGTCAACGCATAAACGCATTCCCCACAGTCCCCACAGAGTCTCAGCCATGACCGTCATCAAACAGGAAGACCTGATCCAGAGCATCGCGGATTCGCTGCAGTACATCAGCTACTACCATCCGCTCGACTACATCCAGGCCCTCGGCCGCGCGTACGAGCTGGAAGAAAGCCCGGCCGCGAAGGATGCGATCGCGCAGATCCTCACGAACAGCCGCATGTGCGCGGAAGGCAAGCGCCCGATCTGCCAGGACACCGGTATCGTCACGATCTTCGTGAAGGTCGGCATGGACGTGCGCTGGGACGGCGCGACGATGGGCCTCACCGACATGATCAACGAAGGCGTGCGTCGCGGTTACACGCACCCGGACAACGTGCTGCGCGCGTCGATCGTCAATCCGCCGGAAGGCGCCCGCAAGAACACGAAGGACAACACGCCGGCCGTGATCCACTACGAGATCGTGCCGGGCGACAAGGTCGACGTGCAGGTCGCGGCGAAGGGCGGCGGCTCGGAGAACAAGTCGAAGTTCGTGATGCTGAACCCGTCCGACTCGATCGTCGACTGGGTGCTGAAGACGGTCCCGACGATGGGCGCGGGCTGGTGCCCGCCCGGCATGCTCGGGATCGGCATCGGCGGCACGGCCGAAAAGGCGATGCTGATGGCGAAGGAATCGCTGATGGAGCCGATCGACATCCAGGAAATCATCGCGCGCGGCCCGAAGGACTGGGTCGAGGAACTGCGCGTCGAACTGCACGAGAAGGTCAACGCGCTCGGCATCGGTGCCCAGGGCCTCGGCGGCCTGGCAACGGTGCTCGACGTGAAGATCATGGCTGCACCGACGCACGCGGCATCGAAGCCGGTCGCGCTGATCCCGAACTGCGCGGCGACGCGCCACGCGCACTTCGTGCTCGACGGCTCGGGCCCGGCCAAGCTTGAAGCACCGTCGCTCGACGCATGGCCGAAGGTCAACTGGGAACCGAACACGGAAACCAGCAAGCGCGTCGACCTGAACACGCTGACGCCGGAAGAAGTCGCGAGCTGGACACCGGGCCAGACGCTGCTGCTGTCGGGCAAGATGCTCACCGGCCGCGACGCCGCGCACAAGCGCATCGCCGACATGCTCGCGAAGGGCGAGAAGCTGCCGGTCGACTTCACGAACCGCGTGATCTACTACGTCGGCCCGGTCGATCCGGTCCGCGACGAAGTGGTCGGCCCGGCAGGCCCGACGACGGCCACACGCATGGACAAGTTCACCGAGACGATGCTCGCGCAAACCGGCCTGATCTCGATGGTCGGCAAGGCCGAGCGCGGCCCGGTCGCGATCGACGCGATCAAGAAGCGCAAGGCGGCCTACCTGATGGCCGTCGGCGGTGCGGCTTACCTCGTGTCGAAGGCGATCCGCGGCGCGAAGGTGCTCGCGTTCGAAGACCTCGGCATGGAAGCGATCTACGAGTTCGACGTGCAGGACATGCCTGTAACAGTTGCTGTCGATTCGTCGGGCACGTCGGTGCACCAGACCGGTCCGAAGGAGTGGCAAGCGAAGATCGGCAAGATCCCGGTCGCAGCCGCTTAAGCGCGATCGAACGAAAGGCCGGACGGGTGTCCGGCCTTTTTACTTCTCATTCTCATTATTGTGTGTGGCCGGTTGTTCGAGGCTGATTCTCATTACATGCAAAAGGCAGGCCCGGCAAGGCTTCGAGGCTTGGCTTTTCTCGTTCGAGCGATTATCTTTCGGTTTCTGAAGCCCCACTGAACAAGGAACAAGCCATGCAAGGCGACAAGAAAGTCATCGAATATCTGAACGCCCAGTTGAAGAATGAACTCACGGCGATCAACCAGTACTTCCTGCATGCGCGCATGTACAAGCACTGGGGCCTCGAGAAGCTCGGCAAGCACGAGTACGACGAGTCGATCGGCGAAATGAAGCACGCCGACTGGCTGATCGAGCGCGTCTTCATGCTCGACGGCCTGCCGAACCTGCAGGATCTGCACAAGCTGCTCGTCGGCGAGGAAACCGAAGAGATCCTGAAGTGCGACCTGAAGCTCGAGCAGATCTCGCAGTCCACCTGCAAGGAAGCGATCGCCTACTGCGAATCGGTGCGTGACTACGTGTCGCGCGAGATCTTCGAAAAGATCCTCGACGACACCGAAGAGCACATCGACTGGCTGGAAACGCAGATCGACCTGATCGGCAAGGTCGGCCTGCAGAACTACCAGCAAACGATGATGGGTACGCCGGAGTAAACTCGCTCCACGCTTCCCGTTACCGCCCCTGGCCCGTTCATGTCGACACCTTCCGTTATTCCTGCGACGGCCACGACCGTCGCCCCCATCGGCATCTTCGATTCAGGGCTGGGCGGCCTGTCGGTGCTGCGCGCCGTGCGCGCGCAGCTGCCCGACGAATCGTTCATCTACGTCGCCGATTCGCACCATGCGCCGTATGGTCCGCGCGACGAGGCATTCATTACGGAACGCACGCTGGCAATCGGCGAGTGGCTGGCCCGCGAAGGGGCGAAAGCGCTCGTCATCGCGTGCAACACGGCGACCGCACGCGCGATCGCTGCGACCCGCGAACACCTGTCGATGCCGCTCGTCGGCGTCGAGCCGGGCATCAAGCCGGCCGCCGCCGTGTCCGCGAGCGGCGTCGCGGGCGTCCTCGCCACGCAGTCGACGCTGAACAGCCCGCGCTTCCAGGCGCTGCTCGACCGCTACGGCGCCGGCCGCCGCTTCATCTGCCAGCCCGGCCACGGGCTCGTCGAAGCCATCGAGCGCGGTGATACGAATTCGCCCGCGTTGCGCGCGTTGCTCGACAGCTACCTGCAACCGATGCTCGACGACGGCGCCGATACGCTGGTACTCGGCTGCACGCATTACCCGTTCTTCACGGAAACGATTCGTGACCTTGTGGGCGACCGCCTGACGATCGTCGACACCAGCGACGCGATCGCGCGCCAGCTCGTGCGCGTGCTCGACGAACGCAACCTGCGCGCACCGGCCGGCACACGCGCGGCACCGCCCCGCTTCTGCTCGACCAGCGACGGCCGTCAACTGCAGGTGCTCGCATCGACGCTGCTCGGCCTCGCAGCGCCAGTCGAATCCGTCACCATTTCCTCGCCGAACGCGCGCGCCTGCGCGACCGCCTGACACCGGCCGGCACGCCCCCTTCCGCGTGCCGTTCCACCACCCCCGACGTTTCAAGGGTCCGATGACCTTAAAAAAAGCCCGTCCCAGGCTTGTCAACGTCCGCAAATTTAATGATAATAATTCGCATTACCGTTAGCTATCGCAACTCATCATGATCGTCTGCGTGTGCAAGTCTGTTTCCGATCGCAAGATTCGCGCGTCCCTCGCAGAGGGCGTGAACTCTTTCGATGAACTCCAGTTCGAGCTTGGCGTGGCCACGTGCTGCGGCAAGTGCGAGGAGTCCGTACGCGACCTCATGGCCGAACAAGGCGTCTGCGCGAGCCGGTGCGGTGTCGAGCATCATGCTCACCCGATCCCGGTCACGTTCTACGAACGCAAGGCCGCCTGACCGGCGCCGAGTGTGCGCATGCGGCCCAGGCCGCATTTTTTGTTTTGACCGTCAGCAAGCCACCGTCTGCGCGAGCCAGCGGCTTACCTGCCAAGGAGCCTGTCATGGAATCGCTGATCGGATTTGTGACCACCGTTTGCATCTCGCTGCTGATCTTCCGCAAGTGATGCCGATTCACCCGCCGCGCCCCGGGTGCGACATCGTTCTTTCAAGCTAACATGCAGGCTTCGCATCTCGCTCCTGCCGGCGCCGTGCCGGCAGCACCACGTATGAATCCCCGAGTGATCGTCGTCGCGGTCGGTGTGCTTGCCGCACATGCGATCATGCTGACGGCCGCCTGGCTCCATCGCAACGCGCCACCGCCGCCGAAGGAGATCGAGGTTCAGTCGATCACCGCGCAGCTCATTGCGCCTGCGCCTCCTGCCCAACCGGTCGCGGTCCAGTCGGCCGCGCAGCAGCCTACGCCGCCCAAGCCCACGCCGCGCGTGAAACCGAAGGTCGAGCCGAAGCCGGTGCAGAAAGCGGTCCCGACGCCTCAGCCCGTCTCGCAGGCACCGTCGCCGACGCCCGCGCCGGCAGTGGCCGATCCGACGCCGGCTCCCGCCGCGCCGGCGCCTGCTGCGCCCGCTGCAGCACCCGGCCCGGCGCGCGAGACGATGCAGGTCAGCGCGCCGAAGAACGTGTCGGCGCTCACCTGCAATTTCGTCAAGCCGACCTATCCGTCGATGTCGCGCCGTCGCGGCGAAACGGGCACGGCCTATGTTCACTTCATCATCGGCGTGACGGGCAAGATCGAAAGCGTCCAGCTGCAGAAGAGCAGCGGCTACCCGCGCCTCGACGAAGCCGCGCTCGACGCGACGCGCGCCAGCACCTGCCCGCCGTATATCGAGAACGGCCAGGCGATCCGCGCCGCCCATACGCTGCCCTTCAATTTCACGCTTGACGACTAACCCGTCATATTCGGTAGATTCAAAGGAAACAAGAAAATGCAAAGCTACGGTATCGCGCACGTCTGGGCGCAAGGTGATTTCGTCACGCGCGCCATTGCGATCACGCTGCTCGTGATGTCGGTCCTGTCGTGGATCGTGATCGTCATCAAGGGCTGGAACGTGATCCGCCTGAACCGCCTGACGAAGAACGCCGAACAGGCATTCTGGCATTCGGACAACTTCGACGACGGCGTCAAGAAGCTTGGCCTCGCCGCATCGACGCCGGCTGACAACCCGTTCCTCGCGCTCGCGCTGTCGGGCAAGGAAGCGGCCGATCACCACCACCAGACGCAACCGCACCTGCACGACCGCATGGACGTGTCGGACTGGGTTACGCGCTGCCTGAAGGACACGATGGACGAAGGCATCTCGCGCATGCAGAGCGGTCTCGCGATCCTCGCGTCGATCGGCAGCACCGCGCCGTTCGTCGGCCTGTTCGGCACGGTCTGGGGGATCTACCACGCGCTGCTCGCGATCGGCGCATCCGGCCAGACGTCGATCGACCAGGTCGCGGGCCCGGTCGGCGAATCGCTGATCATGACCGCCTTCGGCCTGTTCGTCGCGATCCCGGCCGTGCTCGGCTACAACGCACTCACCCGCGCGAACAAGGGGGTCGTCAGCAAGCTGCGCCGCTTTGCGCACGGTCTGCATGCGTACTTCGTGACGGGTGCGAGCCTTGCCTCGTCGTCGACGCGCGACGGCCTGCGTCTCGCGACGCGCGCCAGCTGAGGCGGGGTGAACCATGGCAATGAACACCGGTTTCAGCGACGATGACGACGATGCAGTGATGAGCGAGATCAACATGACGCCGCTCGTCGACGTCATGCTCGTACTCCTGATCATTTTCCTCGTGACGATCCCGGCGATGCAGCATGCGGTGAAGATCGACCTGCCGCACGCCAGCAGCCAGCCCGTCGACGAAAAGCCGCAGACGGTCGACGTCGCGATCCAGGGTGACGGCACGATCCTGTGGGACGACCACACGGTCACGCGCGCACAATTGCAGGAACGCATCGCGGAAGCGGCAAAGCGCACGCCGCAGCCAGAGTTGCACCTTCGTGCGGATCGCAAGGTCGCGTACGAACACGTCGCGGAAGTGATGTCGGATGCGCAGGCAGGCGGCCTGACGAAGCTCGGCTTCGTCACGGAGCCGGGCGCGAAAGCGAAGTAACGCGCGCACGTCTTGCGGTAGCGCATCGCCGGCCGCACCTAGCCGGCCGCGCACAAAGTAAAAGGCCTTCATCGCCAGATGAAGGCCTTTTTTCATGCGCACGCGGGCGCCTTCGGGCGGCGGGCTCTTTGGCGGTATCGGTTGCGCCTCGAGCAACGCAAATGCGACTCTGCCGTGGTCTGCACGGACTGCGCGTTCTGCCCTATCTGGCTCACAATATATGCGGCCACCTGATTTCGCTCAGAACTTCCTTCACGAAATGGGATTTCAATATAGGCCCGCCCGCACGCGCATTCAAGGTTCCGGCGATTGAAACTTGCGATTGCAGGCGACGCTTCAATGACAAAACAAATTTGCGTCGCCGTGTGCGTCGTGTTCAGGTTGCCGAAACATCGGCCGCCGCTTCCTTCTTCGCGCGTTCCGGACACCCCGGATCCTGGTAGGCGCCATGATCGAGCTTCTCGACCAGGTAGTCGACGAACGCACGCACCGCGGGCGGCATCCCCTGCCGCGACACGAACACCGCATACAGTTGCGGCACCGGCAGCGTCCAGCCCGGCATCACCGGCGACAGTTGCCCCGCACGCAGCGCGTTGCCGTACATCATCTCCGGCAGTGCCGCGATGCCGAGGCCATCGAGCACGGCTTCACGGATCGTCATCAGGTCGGCCGTCACGAGCCGCGGGTCGTGCTCGTGCACGTGACGCGTACCGTCCGGTGCGATCAGGTTGAACACGTGCCGCCCGTCGACGCTCGGCGTATCGAGTGTCTCGAATCCGCTCAGGTCATCCGGTACCAGCGGCGGCGCATTCTGGCTCAGCAGGCTCGGCGCACCGACCAGCATCTGCTCGGTGCGCCACAGCGGCCGCACGACGATGTTCGCGTTCTGCGGCGGCTCCGAGCGCACGCGCAGCGCGACGTCGATCGAATCCTCGAACAGGTCGATCACGCGATTCGTCACGCGGACGTGCACCTTCACCTCGGGATAGCGACGCAGGAATTCGGGCAGGATGCGCGACAGCATCGTCTGTGACAGCGTCACGGGCACGCTGACGCGCACCGAGCCGCGCGGTGATGAGCGCAACTGCTGCACCGCGTTCATCGCCGCCTGCGCTTCGGCCAGCATCGCCTGGCAATGCTGGTAGAACAACTCCCCCGCCTCGGTCAGCGCGAGCTTGCGTGTGGAGCGCTGCAGCAGGCGCACGCCGAGCGCCGCCTCGAGTTCGGTCAGGCGCCGCGACAGGCGCGATTTCGAGATGCCCAGCACGCGCTCCGCGGCCGAGAAACCGCCATGTTCGACGACCTGCGAAAAGTACATGAGGTCGTTCAGGTTGTGTGCATCGATATTCATCTCATCGTTCCATTTTCAGAACAATCCATTGCGCACCGTCGCGAATCGAACGGTAAAACGCCCAATATAATAGCGCTATGTTTCAAAAATAACGCTATTCCGATCATTTCGAGGGTATCCGCATGACGACCGCTCGCTCGCTTGACCGCACCTACCCCGCGCTTCGCACGACCGAAGGCGGCGGCTTCGTGGTTCATCGACCGTTCCCGACCCGGCTGCTGATGGATTTCGATCCGTTCCTGCTGCTCGACGAAATGGGTCCCGTCGACTACGCGCCCGGCGAAGCCAAGGGCGCGCCCGACCATCCGCATCGCGGCTTCGAGACCGTGACCTACGCGCTCGACGGGCGCTTCCGCCATCGCGACTCGTCCGGCCATGCCGGCACGCTCGGCCCGGGCGACGTGCAATGGATGACGGCGGGCGCCGGCGTCGTGCACAGCGAGATGCCCGATCCTGAATTCGCGCAGACGGGCGGCCGCTCCCACGGCTTCCAGCTGTGGGTCAACCTGCCGCGGCGCGACAAGCTGATTGCGCCGCGCTACCAGGAGATCCCCGCCGACCGCATCCCGACCGCGACCTCACCTGACGGCCGCGCACGGGTGCGCGTGATCGCCGGCGAAGCGTTCGGCGTCCGCGCCGCGATCGAGACACGGACACCGATCCTCTACCAGCATTTCACGTTGCAGCCGGGCGCAACGGTCACGCAGACCGTCCCGGCAGGCTATCGCGTGTTCGCCTATCCGATCGACGGAACGGGCCTCTACGGGCCCGCCAGGCAGGCGGTCGATGCACGACACATGGTCGTGTACTGCGATGACGGCGACACGGTCACGTTCGCCGCCGGCGACACGCCGCTCGACCTGCTGCTGATCGGCGGCGTGCCGCTCAACGAGCCGATCGTCCGCTACGGCCCGTTCGTGATGAACACCGAGGAAGAGATCCGGCAGGCGGTCGTCGACTACCAGACCGGTCGCATGGGTCGCATCGAAGCATGACGCAAGGACGGGCGCGCAGGTGCCGCGAAACCGCCCGTTTTGCGTCACAATGACTTCTTGAACCACGTGGCCGCCCGCCACCAGAAGGAACCCGTCCCCTTGAACTTCGAACATCTGATCCAGATCAATTCCGACGATCCGGCCGTGCCGACCCTCACCCGCGACCAGCTCTGGGAAGGTCTCGTGTTGCGCGCCGAACAGCCGCAACTGTTCGTGCTCGGTCTCGACAGCTGTGTCGTCCACGAACGGACGGACACGACGCTCGAACGTGAGCTGCACTACGGTCACGCGACCGTGCGCGACCACGTCACGTTCACACCGAACCAGCAGGTTCGCTACGACATCCTCGCCGCCGACGGCGAGATCGGCGGCTCGCTGACGATGACGATCGAGGAGCGCGACGATCATGAGCTGTTCCTGCGTTTCGAATACCGCACGACGCTGGTCGTCACGGACGACAGCGAAGACGCGCGTCAAACGCACGGGATCGTCAAGGAAGCGTATCGCACGTCGGATATCGACACGGTCCGCCTGATCCGCGAGTACGCGCAGGGCCGCAAGGACCCCGATCCGCTGCACTGAACCCGGTGGCGGCCCGCGGGCCGCCCCTTTGACTCAAGCTATCAGATTTGTCATTTCGATCGATAAAGAGTTTTTGTAAATGGGAATAGTTATCATTTAGAATTCATTCCATCGTATCGACAGTCACCGATCAACCGAATGACCGACACCATGCGCCCGACCCCGACCACGCTGACCTTGCGCCGCACGACCGGCACCGCAGGCAGCAGCCGTCAGAAAACGGCAGCGGTCACCACGCCGGCGAAACCTGCCGGCAACCGCGAAGCAGGCACGCGGGTCGTCAGCAGCGATGCGCTGCTGCAAGGCCAAAGCCACGTCAGCATCGCGCATAACGGAGAGACCTATCAGTTGCGCGCCACACGGCTCGGCAAACTGATCCTGACGAAGTAAGACAGAGTATTGTGGGGACCACCTCCCTGAGAGGTGTTGGGCAGTAGCCAGCGTAACGGCTTGCACGCGAGATCTAGACCCCTTCGTGCAAACACACTCAAGCAGCCGTTGCAGCAAGCCAAGCCACTTTTTTGGTTCTCGCACAAGGAAGAAAAAAAGCGACACGTCCTTCGACGTGTCGCTTTTTTGTTTGGGCGGCCCATGCGTGAAGCATGCCGCCCAGGTTCGTTACCACGTCGCCGCGTGACCGCCGAAGCGGCACGCGCTCCGCTTCAGAAACCCCAGAACATCAACCACCATGCGCTGTCGATGACGGCAAGCCCGGCGGCGAACCACGCGAATGCCGCCATCCGGCGCAGCCAGCCCGCATAGCGGCCCGTCACTTTCCACGCGAGCCACGCACTCCATGCGTTGGCGCCGACCAGGATTGCGACGCGCACATCGGTCGCCCAGCCGAGCGGTACATGCTCGGCACGCAGCAGCGACAGAGTCGTGGCCGACAGGCCAAGGAACACACCCGCGCCCGCAATCGGAATCAACGCCTGCGCAAGATGATGCAGCCGCACGCGATCGAAGCGGCCGAGCATCAGCGTGGCGCCGGCCAGCAGCACCAGCAGCGCCGTGCCGTACACGAGCCCCGTGCCGACGATGTAGCTGATGACCAGTCCGCCATCGAGCCACGAGAACACGTCGTTGCGATCGGGATAGTGCGTGAGCAGGAACCACGGCGCATTGGTCTCGAGCGGCCACGTGATGTCATGGTCGATCAGCCAGCCCGCGAGCCATTGCTTGATCTGCACGAACCACGGGCTGACGGTCCAGTGGAACGCACCGATCGCGACGCCGAGCAGGCCGTACAGGATCAGCGCGGTGTCCCACGGGTTCGCCTGCTGCGCGCCGAGGTTCACGACTTCGTCGGACGGCGAGCGCAACGACAGCGAGATCGCATCCCGGTGCCCGCTGCAGCGGCCGCACATGTGGCAGTCCGCCGCGCCCTTCATGTTGCGCAACGGCACGAGCGGCGCGCAGTTGATCGGAATCACGCGATGGCCATGCTCGCCGTTCTTGTACGATCGGCGCCATGCATCCTCGTCGACCTTGTAGCGCATCGGCGCGAGCCGCGCGAGCAGCCCGAATACGCCGTTGACCGGGCACAGGTACTTGCACCACACGCGCTTCTCGCGGCCGTACAGCAAGCCGATCACGATCGCGCCGACGGTCGAGCCGCCGAGTACGAACAGCACCGCGAGCGGGTACTGGTACACGCTCACCATCTGCCCGTAGATCGTCGTGAGCCCGAACGCGACGAACGGCCAGCCGCCCCACCGCATCCAGCGCGGAATCGGGCCGCCGCGGCCGAACTTGCTCGCGAATTCGGTGAGCGCACCTTCCGGACACAGCACGCCGCACCAGACACGGCCGAGCATCACCATCGACAGCAGTACGAACGGCCACCAGATGCCCCAGAACGTGAATTGCGCGATCAGCGTGAGGTTGTTCCACAGGTGCGCGGAGTCGTCCGGCAGCGGCAACACCGCCGGCACGATGATCAGGAACGCATAGACGGCGACGACGGCCCACTGGATGCCGCGGATCAGCGCACCGTGGCGCTGCATCCATTGGCCGGCCTGCGCGAGCCAGCCCTGCTTGGCTGCGGCGACAACGCTCATGCCGCGCGACCTGCCGCGACCGACGGACGACGGCTTGCGCGCTTCATCAGCAGCCAGACCACCGCCCAGTACACCGCATACGCGACCAGGTTGGTCAGCGCCGGGTGAGCACGATAGCCGGTCAGCGTGGCGACGAGCGAGCCGAACGTGCCCGAATCATCGAGGATCGCGGACGTGTCCCACACCTGCGAAATGCCGAGCGGCAGGATTTCCTTGTCGATCAGCTTGTCGACGCCGGTCTGGAACAGGCCTGCGCCGAGGAACAGCAGCATCACTTCCGTGACGCGGAAGAAATGCCGCCACGAGAAGTACTTGCCGCCGAGCTGCAGCAGGTAGAACGTGAAGAACGCGAGGCCCAGGCCGATCACCACCGCGAGCATCTGGCTGCCGTCGACGTGACCCGACTGGCCGAAACCGAGACCGTACAGGAAGATCACCGTCTCGCTGCCTTCGCGCGCGATCGCGAGCGCGACCAGCACCGCGACGCCCCACCAGTTCGAATCGCGCGTGCTCTGCTGCAGCGATTGCTCCATGTCGCGCTTCAGCGTGCGGCCGTGCCGGCGCATCCACAGCACCATCTGCACGATCAGCACGCATGCGATCAGCACCATGGCGGTCTGGAAGTAGTCCTGCGCGTCGCCGGACAGCACTTCGGTGAAACCGACCAGTGCGGCACCGAGGCCAACGGCCATCAGCAGGCCGACACCGACGCCGGTCCAGAGAAAAGGCAAGCCGCGGCGCGCGTCATCGTCGCCGTTTTTCAGCCATGCATAGAGAATGCCGACGACGAGCAGCGCTTCGACGCTCTCCCGCCAGACGATGAACAAGATCTGACCCATCGATACCTCCTGACGCGCAGTACACCAGGCTGGTGTGCCCGCGCTCAGATAAAACGCATTACTTCGCGACGATCACGCCCTGCGCCTGCTGGTGGAAATCGTCGAAAAACTTGTATTCACCCGGTGACAACGGTGCGACGACCACGAATGAATCGGCGCCCGGCGCGAGCACCTTCTCCTTGCGCAGTTGCACGCTCTCGAATTCGGCGGCGCCCTTGCCGGTGTTCTTGATCTCGATCTTGAAACGCTGGCCGGCCGGCACTTCGATGCGGGCGGGGTTCAGCTTGCCGTCCGTCATTTCGAGCTTGAACGTCGGCAGATCGGCAGCGTACGCTGCGCCGGCAAGCCACAACGCAGCGGCTGCGGCAACGATTTTCTGGGGAATTTTCATTCTGGGTTCTCTACGCCGACGGCGCGCCGAAGCGCGCCGTTCGTGATGCCACCGATCAGTAACCGCCCTTCTTGCCGATACCGGCGAACGGGAAGTCGTACTCGAGGGTAATGGGCTTGAACCATGCGCCCACACCCGTTTCCTTGTCGATGTGACGGCCGAACGCCATGTGGCCCGTCTGCATCGGCGGCTTGACGACCATCGTCAGGTGGTACTTGCCCGGGCCGTTCAGCTTCACGTTGTCGCCGTAGTGCGGACCGTCGCTCGCGACCATGCCCATCAGGTCGCCTTCAGCCTTCCACTTCGCGTCGCCCTGCTTCGTCAGCTTGTACGTGACCTGCAGGTACGGCATCCAGTCGCCTTCCGCGAAACCCGTCGGGTTGTTCTTGACCGCATGGATGTCGGCCTCGAGGTGGATGTCGGAATCCGACGCCTTGCGCATCATCCCTTCCGGGTCCATCGTGATCGGCTGCAGGTACACCGCGCCGATTTCCATGCCGCCCTGGATCTGCTGCTTGCCGATCGGATATTCGGCAGCCGAGGCCGACATGGCGGCAAGCGCCGCCGCTACCGCAACCGTCGTGCGGATGAACGAAGAACCCAACATGGACACTCCTTGTTATTTGATCTGGAACCATGCGGACCGACCGCCAGCCGGCCCACTGAAAACACTAACGCGACGAAGAACGTTAATGCGAACAATTCTCAATAATCACGAAGTTTAGCACCGAACCTGTTTCTGAACAAACGACGAGCCGTGTAAACCCCTGATCCGACAAGGCTTACAGGTTCGTTACCGCAGGGTTTCGGTGACGCTTGGAAAGATTTACCGGCCGCCGTTGACGTGATCGCCGACGTTCGCGCCGAACACGCGCTCACGCAGTAGCGCAAGTTGGTCGCGGGTCGCGGCGGCCTTCTCGAACTCGAGGTTCTTCGCGTAGTCGGCCATCTGCTTCTCGAGGCGCTTGATTTCCTTGGCGAGCTGCTTTTCCGACATGTCCTCGAATTTCGCGCGCTGCTGCGCTTCCTTCAGCTCGGCACGTGCCTCGTCCGCGTTGTAGACGCCGTCGATGATGTCCTTGATGCGCTTCACGACACCGCGCGGCGTGATGCCCATCTTCTCGTTGTGCGCGATCTGCTTCGCACGGCGCCGCTCGGTCTCGCCGATCGCGCGCTTCATCGACTCGGTCATGTTGTCCGCGTAGAGGATCGCCTTGCCGTTCACGTTCCGTGCCGCGCGGCCGATCGTCTGGATCAGCGAGCGCTCCGCGCGCAGGAAGCCCTCCTTGTCCGCGTCGAGGATCGCGACGAGCGACACCTCGGGAATGTCGAGCCCTTCCCGCAGCAGGTTGATCCCGACCAGCACGTCGAACGTGCCGAGCCGCAGGTCGCGGATGATCTCGACGCGCTCGACCGTGTCGATGTCGCTGTGCAGGTAACGCACCTTGACCCCGTGATCGGCCAGAAACTCGGTGAGCTGCTCGGCCATGCGCTTCGTCAGCACGGTGATCAGCACGCGCTCCTCGGCCTTCACGCGCGCGTTGATCTCGGCCAGCACGTCGTCGACCTGCGAGCTCGCCGGCCGCACTTCAATTTCCGGATCGACCAGGCCCGTCGGCCGCACGACCTGTTCGGCGATCTGCCCGGTCACGCTCTTCTCGTAGTCAGCCGGCGTGGCCGACACGAACACGACCTGGCGCATCTTGCGTTCGAACTCGGGGAATTTGAGCGGCCGGTTGTCCAGCGCCGACGGCAGCCGGAACCCGTAGTTGACGAGGTTTTCCTTGCGCGCGCGGTCGCCGTTGTACATGCCGTTCAACTGGCCGATCAGCACGTGCGATTCGTCGAGCAGCATCAGCGCATCGGGCGGCAGGTAGTCGACGAGGGTCGGCGGCGGATCGCCGGGCGCCGCGCCCGAGAAATGCCGCGAGTAGTTCTCGATGCCCTTGCAGAAGCCGAGCTCCTGCAGCATCTCGAGATCGAAGCGCGTACGCTGCTCGAGGCGCTGCGCCTCGACGAGCTTGCCGTCACTGTGAAAGAACTCGAGCCGCTCGCGCAGTTCGTCCTTGATCGTCTCGACCGCGCGCATCACGGTGTCGCGCGGCGTCACGTAGTGCGACGACGGATACACGGTGAAGCGCGGGATCTTCTGCCGCACTCGCCCCGTCAGCGGATCGAACAGCTGCAGCGTCTCCACCTCGTCGTCGAACAGTTCGACGCGCACGGCCAGCTCCGCGTGTTCGGCCGGGAAGATGTCGATCGTGTCGCCGCGCACGCGGAACGTGCCGCGCTGGAAATCCTGCTCGTTGCGCGTGTACTGCATCGCGATCAGCCGCGCGATCACGTCGCGCTGGCCGAGCTTGTCGCCGGCGCGCAGCGTCAGGATCATCTGGTGGTATTCGGACGGATTGCCGATACCGTAGATCGCCGACACCGTCGCGACGATCACGACATCGCGGCGCTCCATCAGGCTCTTCGTCGCCGACAGCCGCATCTGCTCGATGTGCTCGTTGATCGACGAATCCTTCTCGATGAAAAGGTCGCGCTGCGGCACGTACGCTTCAGGCTGGTAATAGTCGTAGTACGAGACGAAGTACTCGACCGCGTTGCGCGGGAAGAACTCGCGAAATTCCGAGTAGAGCTGCGCGGCGAGCGTCTTGTTCGGCGCGAACACGATCGCCGGGCGGCCGAGTCGCGCAATCGTGTTCGCCATCGTGAAGGTCTTGCCCGAGCCCGTCACGCCGAGCAGCGTCTGGAACGAGAGACCATCCTCGACCCCTTCGACGAGCGTCTGGATCGCGGTCGGTTGGTCGCCTGCGGGCGGATACGGTTGATACAGCTGGAACGGCGACCCTTCGAAGGTCACGAATTTCGATTCGTCGAGCGCGTCGCCGGTTTCGGCTTTATGTTCGGACATGGAATGCGGCCGGAGCGAGGGCAAAGAAAGCATTCTAGCGCTTCGCGGCCTCGCGAACTGCTGTCGGCTCCTGACGCGCGACGGCCGCCCGAAATCGCGATCCCCGGCCGAATTTCGCCGCCGAAACGCCGCCCCCGCCTGCGTGAATTCGCTACAATGTCAGGCTGCTGCGCTTTCCGGCGTCGTGCCTGCCAGCGCGCGGTTCATCCACCGCGCCCGCCCCGCCCGTTGAAAGCCTGACCCTCTTTTCACTACTGCCGAATCATCATGTCGCTCTTCTCCGCTGTCCAGCTTGCTCCCCGCGACCCGATCCTGGGCCTGAACGAAGCCTTCAACGCCGATACGCGTCCGACCAAGGTCAACCTCGGCGTCGGTGTGTACACGAACGAAGAAGGCAAGATTCCGCTGCTGCGCGCGGTTCGTGAAGCAGAGAAGGCGCGTGTCGAGGCCGGCCTGCCCCGCGGCTACCTGCCGATCGACGGCATCGCCGCCTACGATGCGGCCGTGCAGAAGCTGCTGCTCGGCAACGACTCGCCGCTGATCGCAGCAGGTCGCGTGGTCACGGCCCAAGCACTGGGCGGCACGGGCGCGCTGAAGATCGGCGCCGATTTCCTGCGCACCGTGAACCCGAACGTGAAGGTCGCGATCAGCGATCCGAGCTGGGAAAACCACCGCGCGCTGTTCGAAGCAGCCGGTTTCGAAGTCGTTGCGTACCCGTATTACGACGCTGCCACCAACGGCGTGAACTTCGAAGGCATGCTGTCGGCACTGAACGGCTACGCAGCAGGGACGGTCGTCGTGCTGCACGCGTGCTGCCACAACCCGACCGGCGTGGACCTGACCGAAGCGCAATGGCAACAGATCGTCGACGTCGTGAAGGCGCGCAACCTCGTGCCGTTCCTCGACATGGCCTACCAGGGTTTCGGCGAGAACATCGAGGCCGATGCTGCTGCCGTGCGCCTGTTTGCCGCAGCTGACCTGAACGCATTCGTGTCGTCGTCGTTCTCGAAGTCGTTCTCGCTATACGGCGAGCGCGTCGGCGCACTGTCGATCATCACGTCGAGCAAGGAAGAAGCGACGCGCGTGCTGTCGCAACTGAAGCGCGTGATCCGCACGAACTACTCGAACCCGCCGACCCATGGCGGCGCCGTGGTCGCGGCAGTGCTCGCTTCGCCGGAACTGCACGCTTCGTGGGTGCAGGAACTCGGTGAAATGCGTGATCGCATTCGCGCAATGCGCAATGGTCTCGTCGAGCGCCTGAAAGCAAGCGGTGTCGATCGCGACTTCAGCTTCATCAACGAGCAGCGCGGGATGTTCTCGTATTCGGGCCTGACCTCGGCGCAAGTCGATCGCCTGCGCGACGAGTTCGGCATCTACGCAGTCGGCACGGGCCGGATCTGCGTCGCAGCACTGAACACGCGCAACCTCGACGCGGTCGCCAATGCGGTCGCAGCCGTCCTGAAGTAATGCGGCTCGAGCAGGCGGCAGCCGTCATCGGCCCCGCCCTGCCAAAATGAAAAACGCGCTCCGTGGAGCGCGTTTTTTTATGCCATTCGCCAGCGGGCAGCGACCCCGCCCGCATCCGCATCACTGCATGAACCAGCCGTGGCTGACGACGACCGACTGGCCCGTGAGCGCGGCGCTCGGGAAGGCCGACAGGAACAGCACCGTCTGCGCGACGTCCTGAACGGTCGTGAACACGCCGTCGACCGTATTGCCGAGCATCACCTTCTTCACCACTTCCTCTTCGCTGATCCCGAGCTCCTTCGCCTGCTCCGGAATCTGCTTGTCGACCAGCGGCGTGCGCACGAAGCCCGGACACACGACGTGCGAGCGCACGTTGTGCTTCGCGCCTTCCTTCGCCAGCACGCGCGCCAGGCCGAGCAGGCCGTGCTTGGCCGTCACGTACGCCGACTTCAGCGGCGACGCTTCGTGCGAGTGCACCGAACCCATGTAGATCACGACACCGCCGCGATCGTCCTTGTACATGTGCTTGAGGGCGGCCTTGGTCGTCAGGAACGCGCCGTCGACGTGGATCGCCTGCATCTTCTTCCAGTCGGAGAACGCGTAGTTCTCGATCGGGTTGACGATCTGGATGCCCGCGTTCGACACGAGGATGTCCACCGAGCCGAACGTTTCGGCCACCTTGTCGATACCGCTGTTCACGGCGTCCTCGTTCGTCACGTCCATCGCGACGCCGATCGCCTTGCCGCCCGCCTTGACGATCTCGTCGGCGACCGCGTTCGCGCCGTCCTGGTTCAGGTCGGCGATCGCGACGGCCGCGCCCGCTTTCGCGAGCTCGAGTGCGATTTCCTTGCCGATGCCGCTCGCGGCGCCCGTGACGACTGCGGTCTTGCCGTTCAGATCTGCTGCCATGTCCGTCTCCTCCCGTTGTCGGATCGATAAAACACGCGCCCGCCGAATCCGCTACCGTCGCGTGATCGTGCTGGCGGGCCAGCCGTCATTGTGCACGATCGGCCCCGCCGTTCGCGCGCAAAACGTCTAAGCTTAAGGTCGGTTCTGTCACGCAGGAGATTCGCATGCACTATCGACGGCTAGGCCGCTCCGGCCTGCAGATCAGCGAGCTTTCGCTCGGTTCGTGGGTGACGTACGGCAACCAGGTCGACCAGCGGGTCGCGCGCGAATGCCTGGCTGCGGCGCGCGACGCAGGCGTCAATTTCTTCGACAACGCCGAGGTCTACGCCGGCGGCAAGTCCGAGGAAATCATGGGCCACGCGCTCAAGGCGCTCGACTGGCCGCGCGTCAGCTACATCGTGTCCACGAAGTTCTTCTGGGGGCTCGCCGAAGCGCCGAACCAGTATCACACGCTGAACCGGAAATACCTGCTGAACGCCATCGACGGCTCGCTGCGCCGGCTGCAACTCGACTATGTCGACCTCGTCTATTGCCATCGCCCCGACCCGAACACGCCGATCGAGGAAACCGTCTGGGCGATGAGCGACATGATCGTGCGCGGCAAGGCGCTGTACTGGGGCACGTCGGAATGGAGTGCCGACGAGATTCGTGCTGCATGCGAGATCGCCGAGCGGCATCACCTGCACAAGCCGGTCGTCGAGCAGCCGCAGTACAACCTGTTCCACCGCACACGGGTCGAACAGGAATATGCGCGGCTCTACGAAGACTACGGTCTCGGCCTCACGACCTGGAGCCCGCTGGCATCGGGCCTGCTCACCGGCAAGTACCGTAACGGCGTGCCGCCGGGCAGCCGCGCACAGTTACAGGGTTACGACTGGATGCGCGACCGCCTGACCGATCCGGCCGCCAACGACATCGTCGAACGGCTCGGCGCAATTGCAGCCGAGCTCGGCTGCAGCACGGCCCAGCTCGCGATCGCGTGGGTACTCGCCAATCCGCGTGTGAGTTCAGTCATCACGGGCGCGTCGCGGATCGAGCAGATCCGTGACAACATGCGCGCGCTCGACGTCGCCGCGAAGCTGACGCCGGATGTGAAGCAACGCATCGAGGAGGCGGTCGGCGATGCGTACGAGTAAGGCGATGCGCGGCCACTCGCGTACAATAGCGGCCCGCATCGGCGCCTGGCCTGACGGCCGCGCACGATCGATCGCTTTCATCGATTCACCTTTCGTTTCAGGCAGCCCGCCATGCTCAGTTATCGTCACGGTTTTCACGCAGGCAACCACGCGGATGTGCTCAAGCACGCCGTCGTCGTCCAGCTGCTGCGCTACCTGAACAAGAAGGACAAGTCTTACTGGTACATCGACACGCATGCAGGTGCCGGGGTGTACTCGTTACGCGACGGCTACGCGGCGAAGACGTCGGAATTCGACACCGGCATCGGCCGACTGTGGAACGAAAAGAACCTGCCGGAGGCGCTGGGCGACTATGTGGATGAAGTGCGCGCGCTGAACGACGACGGTGAACTGCGCTTCTACCCGGGTTCCCCTTACATCGCATGGCGATCGATGCGCGAGCAGGACCGCATGCGCCTATTCGAAATGCACACGACAGAAATCGACGTGCTGCGCCACAATTTTCGCGATGCAGGGCGACGCGCGATGATCTTCGCCGGCGACGGCTTCGAAGGCATCAAGGCGCTGCTGCCGCCGCCGCCGCGACGCGCACTCGTGCTGATCGACCCGTCCTACGAGGACAAGAAGGATTACGCGCGCACAGTGGCTTGCGTGACGGAGTGTCTGAAGCGATTCGCGACGGGATGCTATGCAGTCTGGTACCCGCAGGTGACCCGGACGGAATCGCAGCGTTTTCCCGAGCAGTTGAAGCGCCTTCAACCGAACAACTGGCTGCACCTGACACTGACTGTGTCGAATCCGCCGACTGACGGGCTGGGTCTCTACGGCAGCGGGATGTTCATTCTGAATCCGCCGTATACGCTCGCCCAGAGCATGAACGAGGCACTGCCCTACCTGGTCGAGATGCTCGGACAGGATAGCGGCGCCCGCTGCCAGATCGAGCACCGCGGAAACTGATCGGGCGACTGGCCGTTACGGCTGAGGTCTCGGCGCGAGCCTCGGCTGGTTGGCCGGCTGCCCACCCCATGCGGGGACATTGATATACGGCGCGACGAACAGCGGAACCGACGTGTTCGGCGCCTGCCCGGCCGGAGCCCGCATCCCTGCGGGCTCGACGATCGGCTCGGAAGACAACGGTGCCGTTTGCAGCACCAGCCCGCCCTTGCCGTCCTGGATACCGCGTTGCGTATCGAGAATCAGCGGCTTGGACGGCGTCGCGGCAACAGCCGCAAGTCCGTGGACAAGCACCGCCGCCCCCAGAACGAGACGCGCGCGGGCACTTCGACGCACATCGAGACGCAAACGCATGATCGTGTCCTTCAGGATGAAAAGCAGGTGCATACCATAGCGCTGCACTGACGATTGCGCCAGATCCGGCGCACAAAAAGACAAAGCCCCGTCAAATACGGGGCTTGCTTATCGTTCGGTGCCACGTGGCACCTGACGGCGACTCCGATTACAGCGAGTAGCCGTTGGTTTCCAGCGAGCGGATGCGGCTCTCGAGCTGGACGATGTCCGACGACGTGGCAAGGTAGGCCTCACGGCGTTCACGTTCTGCGGATTCGAACCAGTTGCTCAGCTTTTCGACGATGTAGGCGATCATGACATTCTCCAAGGAAGGGGGACCCCTGGTGAATCGGTGTTCAGGGATTTCCCGTATAGGGTTATCCCGAATTATAGCGATGCCGCACCAAGATGCTAGTGAAATACTTGCATGGAAACCATTCCGATTCGGAATGGCTGGCCGCCAACACCGCATAACCCGTTGATTTTTATGAGATTCGAGTCGAGGCCTGATTTGGACGTCGAGCGGACGCACTAATTTGGTTCATCGACGGGGTCGGACAGACGCGCCAATATCGGGCATTCGGGCCGCCCGTCACCATGACAGTGCGCAGCAAGATCGGCCAGTGTGTCGCGCATGTCGCTCAGCTCGGCGATGCGCTTGTCGAGTTCGGCCACATGCTCGAGCGCAATCGACTTCACTTCGGCGCTCGCGCGGGAACGGTCTTGCCAGAGCATCAGCAGCTTGCGGATGTCCTCGACGAGAAAGCCAAGGCGTCGCGCCTGACGAATGAAGCGCAGGATATGGATCTCGTCTGCGCCGTAGATCCGGTAGCCGGCATCAGTACGCTTGCTTGGCGCAAGCAGGCCGACCTGTTCGTAGTACCGGATCATCTTTGCGCTGACTCCGGATTCGCGCGACGCGTCGCCGATATTCATTCCCGCCCTCTCCATCAAGCCCTGGTTTCGAACATGAACGTCGACGTGTGCAATCGCCGACGGCACGTCGATCGTATCAAATCGCGTGGTTTCGTTCCGGGGTGAGGATTGACTGCAGGATGGCGGCTGATTGATCTGACGGGTGTGCCGTCGGGATGTGACGGATGGAGCGCCCTTCTCTCCACCATCCATGCATTTTCGCCGCTGAAATGCAAAAACCCCCGCCTTTCGGGCGGGGGTTCTTGGCTTAGGGAGCCTGACGATTACCTACTTTCACACGGGAATCCGCACTATCATCGGCGTAGAGTCGTTTCACGGTCCTGTTCGGGATGGGAAGGGGTGGGACCGACTCGCTATGGTCATCAGGCAA
>NZ_NKFM01000025.1:0-66976 GCF_002223085.1 Burkholderia sp. HI2714
CACGCGAGATCCCGAACTTCAAGTACGTGCCGGTGCTCTCCGAGCCGGACGCCGGCGATCAATGGACGGGCCGCACCGGCTTCGTCCATCGCGCGGTGATCGAGGATCTGCCCGATCTGTCGGGCCACCAGGTGTACGCATGCGGCGCACCGGTGATGGTCGAGTCCGCGCAGCGCGACTTCACGCAGCACCACGCGCTGCCGGCCGACGAGTTCTACGCGGACTCGTTCACGAGCGCCGCCGATCTCGCGCATCCGGTCTGAGGCCCGCGCACCCGCGTACGGCACTTCGCGCCGCGATGTCACATCCGTGGCATCGCGGCGGTTTACAGTGTGGCGCGGGATGCCTTATGCTTGCGCACATGAACTGCTTCCTGTCCGCCCTTCGACGTCGCCGCTCGCCGCTCCGCCCGGATGCCGCAGGCTCGTTACGGACTCGCGCGTAACCCCCGCACTGCTTCACCGGTTACGCACAAGCTGTTCGACCCACCAGCCACGGCCTTCCGTGGCTTTTTTATTGCCCGTTTCCCTTTCAACGTCCGCTGGAGTCTGCTGCCATGCCCCTGAACGATTATCCGATCGACTCGCTGATGTACATCACGAACCGCCCCGACATCGTGTTTACGCACGGCAAGGGTTCGTGGCTCTACGATCACACGGGCAAGCGCTATCTGGACTTCATCCAGGGCTGGGCCGTCAACAGCCTCGGCCATTGCAACGAAGGCATCGTCGACGCGCTGAAGACGCAGGCGGAAAAGCTCCTGAACCCGTCGCCCGCGTTCTACAACGAACCGATGGCGAAGCTCGCGGGCCTGCTCACGCAGCACAGCGTGTTCGACAAGGTGTTCTTCACGAACAGCGGCGCGGAAGCGAACGAAGGCGCGATCAAGCTCGCGCGCAAGTGGGGCCGCAAGTTCAAGAACGGCGCGTACGAGATCATCACGTTCGACCACAGCTTCCACGGCCGCACGCTCGCGACGATGTCGGCCAGCGGCAAGCCGGGCTGGGACACGATCTACGCGCCGCAGGTGCCGGGCTTCCCGAAGGCCGAGCTGAACGACATCAACTCGGTCGAGAAGCTGATCACCGACAAGACCGTCGCGGTGATGCTCGAACCGATCCAGGGCGAAGGCGGCGTGATTCCGGCCACGCGTGAATTCATGCAGGCGCTGCGCGCGCTGACGAAGCAGCACGACCTGCTGCTGATCGTCGACGAAGTGCAAAGCGGCTGCGGCCGCGCGGGCACGCTGTTCGCGTACGAGTTGTCCGGCATCGAGCCGGACGTCATGACGCTCGCGAAAGGCATCGGCGGCGGCGCCCCGCTCGGCGCGCTGCTGTCGAAGGCCGAGTTCGCGGTGTTCGAGGCCGGCGACCAGGGCGGCACGTACAACGGCAATCCGCTGATGACGGCGGTCGGCTATTCGGTGATCTCGCAGCTCGTCGCACCGGGCTTCCTCGAAGGCGTGCGTGCGCGCAGCGAATACCTGAAGCGCAAGCTGCTCGAGCTGTCGGAAGAGCGCGGCTTCGAAGGCGAACGCGGCGAAGGCCTGCTGCGCGCATTGCTGCTCGGCAAGGACATCGGCCCGCAGATCGTCGAGAAGGCCCGTGACATGCAGCCCGACGGCCTGCTGCTGAATGCCGCGCGGCCGAACCTGCTGCGCTTCATGCCCGCACTGAACGTGACGACCGAGGAAATCGACCAGATGATGGCGATGCTGCGGTCGGTGCTCGACACGCTCTAAGGAGAACCCGCCGATGGATGCCGCCGCCGATGCTGTTGCAATCCGCCCGTTCGAACGCGCCGACACCGATGCCGTGCTCGCGGTATGGCGCGACGCGTTCCCGCAGTACGAAGACGCGGATGCGCCGCCGCACCGCGATCCGCTGCGATCGATCGAGCTGAAGCTCGCGACGCAGCCGGAACTGTTCTTCGTCGCGACCAGCGGCGCGCGCGTGGTCGGCACGCTGATGGCGGGTTTCGACGGGCATCGCGGCTGGCTCTACTCGTTCGGCGTATCGAACGACGCACGCCGGCTCGGCATCGGCCGCGCGCTGATCGCGCATGCGGAACGCGCGCTCGCCGCGCGCGGCTGCCTGAAGATCAACCTGCAGGTGCTGCCCGGCAACGACGATGCGTGCCGCTTCTACGCGGCGCTCGGCTATCGCGTCGAGGAACGCATCTCGTTCGGCAAGACGCTGCCGGCCGCGTGAAGCAGAGGCCGGCAGGCCGCCACGTCAGCGCGTGATCGGCCCCGCGCCCGGCAGCGGATTGCCGAGCGCGTCGGTCGGCACGGCCTGCTGCTCGAACGCGGCGAAATACGCGGCCCACTGCGTGTCGCTCACGCGCACGATCAGCGCGCCGTCCTGCCAGATGTCGTTGTGATCGTTGTGGTCGTCGCCCGCGCGGTGCAGGTAGTTCGAGCCGGTCGAACCCTGGTTCATGTGCGTATCGTGGATGCCGTTGCCTTCCGAATACGAACGGCCGAACACGACGACGTCGAGCCCCTGCGACTGCGCGGCGTTCACCAGCCGCAGCAGCGACGGGATCGGCTCCTGATTCTCCGTGCCGTCCATCACGGCGCTCGGGCGCCATGCGCCCGTTTCGTTCAGGATGTCGCTGCGCAGGTAGTCGAGCGCGGGCAATGCCGCCTGCCCCGTCAGGTCCGTATAGCCTTCGGCGGCGGCCTCGAGCGTCTGCGTGATCGGGTGGTGGAAATCGTAGACGAGCTTGTAGTTCAGCAGGTCGTCCGCGTCGTTGGTGCCGACATTGATCGCGACGTCCCAGTCGCCGCCGGGCAACGCCAGCGTCAGGTGGATGTGATATTGGATCTCGCTGCCGTGCGGCGAGCCTTTCAGCTTCGCCACCGATGTAACCTTCGCCTTCACGAAACCGTAGTCCAGACTCATGCGTGCTCTCCGTGTGCCGATCGGCCGCCGATGCTACGCGGCCCGTGTGACGGTTGGCAGGCGACCGGCAACGGGCGGCCGCCCCATCGTTCCCGCGCCGCGTGCGCGGCGCAACAGTCGAATGGAGTCGCGCCCGCACGCACAAGTTCGACCGGAATCGCATGACACGAAAAAAAAGGCTGTCACGGCATCCCGTGACAGCCTTTCGAAAGCCCGTGTGCGACGCGCCCGGCATCTGCCGTCGCGCGCCGCCGGGCCCGCTCATTCACTCACTCATTCACCCAGGTACGCGGCACGCACCTTCGGATCGTCGAGCATCTGCTTCGCATCGCCTTCCATCGTGACCGTGCCCGAATCCATCACGTAGCCACGATCGGCCGCCTGCAGCGCGAGGCGCGCGTTCTGCTCGACGAGCAGCACCGTGATGCCCTCCTTCGAGATTTCACGCACCACTTCGAAGATCTTCTCGACCATGATCGGCGACAGGCCCATCGACGGTTCGTCGAGCAGCAGCAGCTTCGGCTTCGAGAGGATCGCGCGCGACATCGCCAGCATCTGCTGCTCGCCGCCCGACAGCGTGCCCGCGAGCTGCGTCGCACGCTCCTTCAGGCGCGGGAAGAAGCCGAACATGCGGTCGACGTCCTTCTTGATCTGCTCGTTGTCGTTGCGCAGGTACGCGCCCATCTGCATGTTCTCGACGATCGACATCCGCGCGAAGATCCCGCGGCCTTCCGGCACCATCGCGAGGCCGCGCTTGAGCAGCTCGTGCGACGGGATGCCCTTGATCGACTTGCCTTCGTACTCGATGTCGCCTGCCGAATACGCCTTGAGACCCGTGATCGCCTTCATCGTCGTGGTCTTGCCCGCGCCGTTCGCGCCGATCAGCGTCACGAGCTCGCCCTGGCGGACTTCCATGTCAACGCCCTTGACGGCCTGGATGCCGCCGTAGTTGACCTGCAAGCCCTTGATTTTCAACATTGCCGCTGCCATCAGTGCACCCCTGCGCCGAGATATGCCTCAATCACCTTCGGATTCTTCTGCACGTCCTGCGGCAGACCTTCGGCGATCACCTTGCCGTAATCGAGCACCGTCATCCGGTTGCACAGCCCCATCACGAGCTTCACGTCGTGCTCGATCAGGAGAATCGTGCGGCCGTCCGAGCGGATCTTGTCGAGCAGGCGCGTGAGTTCGACCTTCTCGGTCGCGTTCATCCCGGCCGCCGGCTCGTCGAGCGCGAGCAGCTTCGGGTCGGTGGCCAGCGCGCGCGCGATCTCGAGGCGGCGCTGGTGGCCGTACGACAGGTTGCGCGACGTGTAGTCCGCGTACTGCAGCACGCCGACGTATTCGAGCAGCTCGATCGCGCGCTCCTTGATCTCGCGCTCTTCCTGGCGTTCGGCCGGCGTCTGGAACACCGCGCCGAGCAGCCCATGCTTGGTACGCACGTGGCGGCCCACCATCACGTTCTCGAGGGCCGTCATCCCGCCGAACAGGCGGATGTTCTGGAACGTGCGCGCGATGCCCGTCTTCGCGACCTGATGCACCGCGGTCGGCTTGTATTCCGTGCCGTCGAGCTTGAACTCGCCGGAGTCCGGCGTGTAGAGGCCCGTGATCACGTTGAAGAACGTCGTCTTGCCGGCGCCGTTCGGGCCGATCAGGCCGTAGATCTCACCTTCCCTGATCTGCAGACCGACGTCGGACAGCGCCTGCAGGCCGCCGAAGCGTTTGTTCACGCCCTGCACGGACAGTCGGATTTGTTTGTCGCTCATGTGTGTATCCCCTCGTCCGTAGGTTAAGCGCGCACCGGCTTCTTGCTGGCGCGCTTCGCCAGTTTCGCGATCTTGTCCTCATGCTTCGGCGCGGGCCACAGGCCTTCCGAGCGATACAGCATGATGACGACCATCGCGAGGCCGTACAGCGCCTGACGGATCACTTCCGTATCGACGATGTCATGACCGAACAGCGCGTGCTGCAGCGGGCTCATCGTCGAGCGCAGGAATTCCGGGAAGATCGCGAGCAGCACCGCACCCAGGATCACGCCCGGGATGTGGCCCATGCCGCCGAGCACCACGCAGGCCAGCACGACGATCGATTCCCAGAACGTGAACGATTCCGGCGACACGAAGCCCTGGAACGAACCGAACATCGCACCCGACAGGCCGCCGAACGACGCGCCCATCGCGAATGCGAGCAGCTTCACGTTGCGGGTGTTGATGCCCATCGCCTTCGCCGCGATCTCGTCTTCGCGGATCGCCGCCCATGCGCGGCCGATACGCGAGTGCTGCAGGCGCGTACACACCCAGATCACCAGCAGCGAGCACAGCACGAACAGGTAGTAGTACATGTAGACCGACGGCAGCTGGATCCCGAACAGCGAATGCGTCTGCGCGAGGCTGAAGTCGCCGACGTGCACCGGATCGATGCCCGTGATCCCCTTCGGGCCGTTGGTGATGTTCACCGGACGGTCGAGGTTGTTCATGAAGATCCGGACGATTTCACCGAAGCCGAGCGTCACGATCGCCAGGTAGTCGCCGCGCAGGCGCAGCGTCGGCGCGCCGAGCAGGATCCCGAAGGTCGCCGCCAGCGCCATCGCGATCGGCACGATGATCAGGAACGGGATGTGCAGCCCGTTCGGCGCGAGCGCCGCGATCCACTCGAACTGCGAGGTCAGGTGCGGCGAACTCAACAATGCCGCGGTGTACGCACCCACCGCGTAGAACGCGATGTAACCCAGGTCGAGCAGGCCGGCGAAGCCGACCACCACGTTCAGGCCCAGCGCGAGCATCACGTACAGCATCGCGAAGTCGAGCACGCGGACCCAGTAGTTGCCGCCGGCCGAGCCGATGATGATCGGCGCCGCGATCACGAAGACCGCGGTCAGGAGGCCGATGATGACGGTCTTGGTGGTGTTGCGCTCTTCGACGAGCGACGTCGAGGATTCGATCGGTTGAATGGATGTCATGTTGTTTGCTCCCTTCCGTTACGCGCGATCCGCGACACGTTCGCCCAGCAGGCCGGACGGACGGAACACCAGCACGATGATCAGCACGATGAAGGCGAACACGTCCTGGTAGTTACTGCCGAATACGCCGCCCGTGAGGTTGCCGATGTAGCCGGCCCCGAGCTGCTCGATCAGGCCGAGCAGCACGCCGCCGACCATCGCACCGCCGAGGTTGCCGATCCCGCCCAGCACCGCAGCGGTGAATGCCTTCATGCCGGGGATGAAGCCCATGTAGAAGTGCACGTTGCCGTATTCGGATGCGATCATCACGCCGGCCAGTGCGGCGAGCGCGGAGCCGATCATGAACGTCGCGGAGATCACGAAGTTCGGGTTCACGCCCATCAGGCTCGCGGTGTTCGGGCTTTCGGCGATCGCGCGCATCGCGCGGCCGAGCTTGGTCTTGTGCACGAGCAGCAGCAGGCCGCCCATCACGATGAACGCGACGGCGATGATCACGATTTCAGTCACCGAGATCACGGCGCCGGGCGTCGTATCGGTGGCCTTGATCACGTTGATCGGATCGGTCGGCAGCAATTGCGGGAACGGCAGCGGGTTGCGCGACCAGATGATCATCGCGGCGGTCTGCAGCAGGATCGACACGCCGATCGCGGTGATCAGCGGGGCGAGGCGCGGTGCGCGACGCAGCGGCCGGTAGGCGACCCGCTCGATCGTGAAGCCGACGAATGCACAGACGACTGCGGCGATGCCCAGGCCGATCGTCAGCGTCGCGACGTTGCCGAGTCCGGGGAAATGGTTCTGCAGCACGGTGATGGCCGACAGGGCGACCATCGCGCCGATCATCAGCACGTCGCCATGCGCGAAGTTGATGATGCCGAGAATGCCGTACACCATCGTGTAGCCCAACGCGATGATGGCGTAGACACTGCCGAGCACCAGCCCGTTGAGAACCTGCTGGACGAAAATATCCATTTAAAGCTCCTTGGCCCGTGCTGCCGGAGGACGTTGCGCCCCGCGGGTAAGCGAGGAATCGCGCCTTCTCGGCGACACTGCGGGTACTAGTCGATACCGGTAAGGGTGGATCGTCCCGGCGCGCGCCGCCCGGCCTGTACGGCCGGACCTGCCGCCGGAGCGGATACAAAAACGGCACCGCACTGTTCCGGTGCCGTCATGAGTCCCGTCGCTAAATCGTCACGACATCGAGGACGGTGTTCGTGGCCTCCTTGAAGTCGTAGGGCAGCATGCCGAGACGGCCATCGTCCGGTTGCCCGGCATCCGTGCCTTTTCCCGTCCGGCGCGAGGCAAGCCCCGCACCCGGGCGGATCGGATTCCGTGCCGCGCTGCCTCGCAAGGCACCGCGAACGCCGCGCCCGACATTCGTCAGGACTGCGTCGGAATCCATCGTACGAACCAGACCGCGCGCCGCGACATCATTGCTCGCGGCAACGCGCTGTTTCGTCGAATCGAAATGAAAGGGGACCGGCGACATCGGCACGCTGCCCGCATCACCGGGCACCCTGGCCGGCCTGCGTCGATCGGCGCGCACGGTCGCTGTCACGCCACGACCGGCGGCCTGCTGTGCTGCAACCTGCGTGCCCGCTGCCTGGCCGTTCGCCAGGCCAAGCGCGTTGATTTCCTCGATCGCCAAACGTGCCCCGTTTTCCTTGTCCTTGCCCAATTGCGCGGTGCGGCCCACGAACGATGCCGCACGACCGGTTCCGGCGACGCGCACGCCGCTGGCCGGCGGTGCCGCGAACGCCGCAGCCTCCCTCCCCGCCTCGTCGTCGCTCTTTTTGCTGCAGCCGGCAAGCATTGCAACCGGTGCGGCGACGGACATGGCGTAAGCCAACTTCACATGCATCGAGTGGTCTCCCGCGCCTTGCCAAAATCCGATTTCAAAGCCATTCAGGCCTGAAAACGGGCGCATTGTAACTCCATTTATAGGACGCCAATAATCCTGATTCGATGGGGTTTTCCTGCATTGCAACCAATTTTGAGAGACGCTTGGAAGCGCGCAGAGCAACCCGGTTGCACCATTGATCCGAATAATGGTTGCGATTGCGATTTCGACAGGCAAAAAAAAGCGCGCCGTAAGGCGCGCTTCGGTGTTCCGCGGGTGCGATGCGGCAATCAGGCGGCGGGCGGCAGGTTCAACCCGCGCGGCAGCGGAAACGACACGTTTTCCTCGATGCCGTCGAGCGCGCGCACATTGCGCACACCGAGTTCGCGCAGTCGCGCGATCACGGCCTGGGCGAGCACTTCGGGGGCCGACGCGCCGGCCGTCACGCCGATGCGACGCTTGCCTGCGACCCATGCCGGATCGATCTGGTCGGGTGCATCGACCATGTACGCGTCCACGCCGCGCTTCTCGGCCACTTCACGCAGGCGGCTCGAATTCGAGCTGTTCGGGCTGCCGACGACGATCACGACATCGCACTGCGGCGCCATGAACTTCACGGCGTCCTGGCGGTTCTGCGTCGCGTAGCAGATGTCCTGCTTCTTCGGCTCGCGGATCTTCGGATACTTGGCCTTCAACGCGCCGATGATCTCGGCCGCGTCGTCGACGGACAGCGTCGTCTGCGTGACGAGCGCGATGCGTTCGGGATCGGCGAGCTCGAGCTTCTGCACGTCCTCGACGCTCTCGACGAGATGCATGCCGCGCTCGACCTGCCCCATCGTGCCTTCGACTTCCGGATGGCCCTTGTGCCCGATCATGACGATGTCGACGCCGTCCTGGCGCATCTTCGCCACTTCGACGTGCACCTTCGTGACGAGCGGGCAGGTTGCGTCGTAAATGCGCAACCCGCGCACGTCGGCCTCGTCGCGCACGGCCTTCGACACGCCGTGCGCGCTGAAGATCACGGTATTGCCGGCCGGCACTTCCTCGAGTTCCTCGACGAAGATCGCGCCTTTCTTCTTCAGATCCTCGACCACGTACTTGTTGTGGACGATCTCGTGACGGACGTAGATCGGCGCACCGTGCATCGCGATGGCGCGCTCGACGATCTCGATGGCGCGATCGACGCCCGCGCAGAAACCGCGCGGCTGGGCCAGCAGGATTTCGGCATCGGCGGCGACGGTCTGCCCGGACAGTGTATCGGTGGTGCTCATGATTACAGGATTCCGATGATTTTCACTTCGAACGTGAGCGCTTGGCCCGCGAGCGGATGATTGAAGTCGAACAGTGCCGAGGTTTCGCTGACTTCCTTCAGCACCCCCGCGTATCGGCCACCGTCCGGCGCGTTGAACTCGATCAGTTCGCCCGGCGTGAAATCGTCGCCGACCATCCCGTTCTCGCGCAGCGTCGACAGCGTCACGCGCTGGAGCATGTCGGGATTGCGGGGACCGAACCCTTGTTCGGGGGCTAGCTGAAAAGTCGAATGGTCGCCGACCCTGAGGCCGATCAGAATCTGTTCCAGCGACGGCGCCAGTTGCCCCGCGCCGAGCAGCAGCGTGGCCGGCTTGTCGGTGAAGGTGTTGACGATATCGGCGCCGTCGGCCAGTGCCAGCCGGTAATGCAACGTGACGTGGGAACCGGGCTTCACTTCGGATAGATCGATGAGGCTCATGAATTACTCGTTCAGTCGGCGCCCGATACGGCCGAACGGCCCGGCGCAAAACCAATATTGTAAGTCACCTGAGCGCGCAAGGCGGAAAGTGCGACGACGTCGCGCACACCGCCCGCCGCCAATGGAGTTTCAAGCATGCTGTCACCCTGCCCTGCCTTGCCGTCCGTCGAATGCCGCGACAGCACCGATCTGCCGGCCGATCCGCCCGGCCGCGTCATCCCGATCCACCGGCGCAAACGCCGCCTGCGCGGCTGGCGGCCCGAGCGGCCGCGCGAGCGATTGCTGGAGCGTGGGCCGGCAGCGCTGACCGACGACGAACTGGTCGCCCTGCTGCTCGGCACGGGCAAGCCCGGGCACGACGTGTTCACCACCGCCCGCGCACTGGTCAAGCAGTTCAAGTCGTTGCACGGGCTGCTCGAGGCGACCACCGACGATTTCGAGGCGCACCCCGGCATCGGCCCCGCGCGCTCCGCGCGGCTGGTTGCCGTCATCGAGATCGCGCGTCGCATGCTGAAGGAGAAAGCGCACGAGAAGAAGCCGATCGATTCACCCAGCGCGGTCGAGGACTATCTGCGGCTGAAGATCGGCGCGCGTCCGTACGAAGTGTTCGCGGCGGTCTACCTCGACGCGCGCCACGGCCTGATCGACATGGAGGAAATCACCCGCGGCTCGCTGACGCGCATGGCCGTCTACCCGCGCGAGATCGTGCGCCGCGCGATGGCATACAACGCCGCGGCCCTGATCGTCGCCCACAATCATCCGTCGGGCGCGGTGCAGCCGAGCGCGGAAGATCGCCGCCTGACCCGCGTGCTGCACGACGCGCTCGCGCTCGTCGATGTCAGGCTGCTCGATCACGTCGTGATCGGCACCAGTGATACCTTTTCGTTCGCACGGGCCGGTTGGATGTAGACTGTGCGGTTGCGGCCCGCCCAAGGGCGCCGCAACGGTGATGCGAAATTAGGTTTGATTTTTCTGAACTTTTTCTGCTAGAATCGCCGTCTGTCTTTTTTCCAACCAGTTCTAGCCATCGAAGGGCCTTGTCTGTAAGGGCTTCGGCGTTCTGAGTGCAGCCATGGATCACGTGGCGGTACGATGGAACCTTCATCGGCGATCGAACCCCGAATTTAGCGTATTAGGAGTGCTCTCATGGCACGCGTATGCCAAGTAACTGGGAAAGCGCCGATGAGCGGCAACAACGTTTCCCACGCCAACAACAAGACCAAGCGTCGCTTCCTGCCGAACCTGCAAAACCGCCGGTTCTGGGTTGAGAGCGAAAACCGCTGGGTGCGCCTGCGCGTCTCGAACGCCGGCCTGCGCCTGATCGACAAGAACGGCATCGATTCCGTGCTCGCTGACCTGCGCGCACGCGGCGAAGCCTAAGCCCAAGGAGCACAATCATGGCAAAAGGCGCACGCGACAAGATCAAGCTTGAGTCGACCGCTGGTACGGGTCACTTCTACACGACCACGAAGAACAAGCGCAACATGCCGGAAAAGATGGCGATCAAGAAGTTCGATCCCGTCGTCCGCAAGCATGTGGAATACAAAGAAACCAAGATCAAGTAATCTCCGGTTTCTGCCAGCCTGACGGCGACCGAAAAGCCCCGCACATGCGGGGCTTTTTGTTTTGCGCGCACGCTCCGGCGCGACGCGGTATGCTCTCCCCTTTCCGCGGCCACGGCCGCCGGAACGCACAAGATCAAAAGCGTAACGATGGAGATGCAGCATGAAATTCGACGTGGCGATCGTCGGCAGCGGCCTGGCAGGGCTGTCGGTCGCACTCAACCTGGCCAGCACGCGACGTGTCGCGCTGATCGCGAAACGGTCGATGATGGAGGGCGCGAGCGATAACGCGCAAGGCGGCATCGCGGCAGTCCTCGATTCGGCGGACAGCATCGAGAACCACGTCGACGACACGCTGGTCGCCGGTGGCGGCTTGTGCGACGAAGGCGCGACGCGCTATATCGTCGAGCACGGCCGCGAAGCGATCGAATGGCTGATCTCGCAGGGCGTGCCGTTCACGAAGGACGACGCGGCCGAGCTCGGCTTCCATCTCACGCGCGAAGGCGGCCACAGCCACCGCCGGATCATCCACGCGGCCGACGCGACCGGCCATGCGGTGCTCGCCACGCTGTCGGCGCGTGCGCGCCAGCATCCGAACATCACGTTCTTCGAAAACCACCACGCGATCGACCTGATCACGTCGGACCGGCTCGGCCTGCCCGGCCGCCGCTGTCACGGCCTGTACGCGCTCGACGTCGACAACGACCGCACGATCACGATCGAGGCGCCGCATACGGTGCTCGCAACGGGCGGCGCCGGCAAGGTCTACCTGTACACGACGAACCCCGACACCGCGACCGGCGACGGCATCGCGATGGCGTGGCGTGCGGGCTGCCGCGTGTCGAACATGGAATTCATCCAGTTCCACCCGACCTGCCTGTTCCATCCGTACGCAAAGTCGTTCCTGATTTCCGAAGCCGTGCGCGGCGAAGGCGGCCTGTTGAAGCTGCCCGACGGCACGCGCTTCATGCCCGCACACGATCCGCGCGCCGAACTCGCGCCGCGCGACATCGTCGCGCGCGCGATCGACTTCGAGATCAAGAAGCGCGGGATCGACTGCGTGTATCTCGACATCAGCCACCAGCCGGAAGCGTTCCTGCGCGAACACTTCCCGACGATCCACGCGCGCTGCCTCGAATTCGGCATCGACATCGCGAAAGAGCCGATTCCCGTCGTGCCGGCCGCACACTACACGTGCGGCGGCGTCGTCACCGATCTCGCCGGGCGCACCGATCTCGCGGGCCTGTATGCGGTCGGCGAAACGTCGTACACGGGGCTCCACGGCGCGAACCGGCTCGCGAGCAACTCGCTGCTCGAATGTCTCGTGATCGGCCGTGCCGCGGCCGAAGCGATCGAGGCAGCCGGCTTCGATGCCGAAACGCCGGCCACGCTGCCCGCATGGGACGAAAGCCGCGTATCGGATGCGGACGAGGAAGTCGTCGTTGCGCACAACTGGGACGAGCTGCGCCGCCTGATGTGGAACTACGTCGGCATCGTGCGCACCGACAAGCGCCTCGAACGCGCGAAGCACCGATTGTCGCTGCTGCGCGACGAGATCCAGGAGTACTACGCGAACTTCCGCGTGACGCGCGATCTGCTCGAGCTGCGCAACCTCGTCGACGTGGCGACGCTGATCGTGAAGAGCGCACACTCGCGCCGCGAAAGCCGCGGGCTGCACTACAGCCGCGACTGGCCGAACTCGCTGCCGAAGGCACTGCCGAGCGTGCTCACGCCGCGTGCGCGTCGCTGAGCGGCACGCCCTTCCCGGCTGCGGTCGCACAGGAAAAAAGCCGTTGGCGTTTGCGCGCCAACGGCTTTTTTGTCTGATCGAACGCGTTCGGTCAGTCGACGATCCGCATCGAATAGTCCGTCGCGCGCACGTCCTTCGTCAGCGCGCCGATCGAGATACGGTCGACCCCCGTTTCCGCGAACGCACGCACCGTCTCGAAATTGACGCCGCCCGACACTTCGAGCACGGCCTTGCCGTTCGCCACACGCACCGCTTCACGCATCATGTCGAGCGTGAAGTTGTCGAGCAACACCGACTGCGCGCGATGTGCGAGCGCAGTATCGAGTTGTGCAAGCGTCTCGACTTCGACCTGCACGGGCACACCCGACTCCAGCGCAAATGCCGCGTCGAGCGCCTCGCCGACACCGCCTGCCGCCGCGATGTGGTTTTCCTTGATCAGGATGCCGTCGTACAACGCGAGACGCTGGTTCTCGCCCCCGCCGACGCGCACCGCGTACTTCTGCGCGAGCCGCAGGCCCGGTAGCGTCTTGCGCGTATCGAGGATCTTCGCGCGCGTGCCTTCGACGCGATCGACGTAACGACGCGTCGCGGTCGCGACGCCCGACAGCAACTGCAGGAAGTTCAGCCCGTTGCGCTCGGCCGTCAGCAGCGCGCGCGCCGGCCCTTCGAGTTCGCAGACGGTCGAATCGGGCGACATCCGGTCACCTTCGCGATAGCGCCATTGCACGACGATCGACGGATCGATCCGGGCAATCACGGCCTCGAACCACGGCACGCCGCACAGCACGGCTTCCTCGCGCACGATGATGCGTGCACGGCGACGTCCGCCGGCCGGTACGAGCCGCCCGGTCTGGTCGCCGGTGCCGACGTCTTCCGCGATCGCATCGGCCACGTTGCGCGCGATCGCATTGTCGAATGCCGTGCCGTATTGCTCGCGGACGATGTTGAACAGCGGGGATACTGCGGAACTCGCGCCGCCTTCCGCCGGGCCGCCCCCAAGGAAGGTGGCCGCCCCCTCGGGGGGCACCGAACGAATGTGAGCGTGGGGGCTATTCATTATGCAGCCCCCACGTTCGCGAACAGTTGCTGGTCACGCTGCAGATCGCCGCTCGCCTGCACGCGCTTCTTGTGCGCGGCCGCGAAATCGAGCATCCGGTCGATCGGCAGGCGTGCGCGCTCGCCGATCGCGGGATCGACGAAGATCTCGTTGTGACCGCGCTCGAGCACGTCGGCGAGGTTCGCGAGGCCGTTCATTGCCATCCACGGGCAGTGCGCGCAGCTCTTGCAGGTGGCGCTGTTGCCGGCCGTCGGCGCGGCGATGAAGGTCTTGCCGGGCGCCGCAAGCTGCATCTTGTGCAGGATGCCGAGATCGGTCGCGACGATGAAGTGCGTCGCGTCGAACTTGACCGCCGCATCGATCAGCTGCGTGGTCGAGCCGACCACATCGGCCTGCGCGACGACGTTTTCCGGCGACTCGGGGTGGACGAGCACCTTCGCGTCCGGATACTCGGCGCGCAGCAGGTCGAGCTCGATGCCCTTGAATTCGTCGTGAACGAGGCACGAGCCTTGCCACAGCAGCATGTCCGCGCCGGTTTTCTTCTGGATGTAGCTGCCGAGATGGCGATCCGGCGCCCAGATGATCTTCTCGCCGCGTGCATGCAGGTCGGCCACGATCTCGAGGCCGATCGACGACGTGACCATCCAGTCCGCGCGCGCCTTCACGGCAGCGCTGGTATTCGCGTAGACGACGACGGTACGGTCGGGATGCGCATCGCAGAACGCCGAGAATTCGTCGACGGGGCAGCCGAGGTCGAGCGAGCACGTCGCATCGAGATCGGGCATCAGGATGCGTTTGTTCGGGCTCAGGATCTTCGCGGTCTCGCCCATGAAGCGCACGCCGGCGACGACCAGCGTCTGCGCGTCGTGGTCACGGCCGAAGCGGGCCATTTCGAGCGAATCGGCGACACAGCCGCCAGTTTCGTCGGCGAGCTCCTGCAGCTCGGCGTCGACGTAGTAGTGCGCGACCAGCACGGCCTTTTCACGCACGAGCAATGCCTTGATGCGCGCCTTCAGCGCGGCCCGCTCTTCGGCGGACGGTGCATCGGGCACCTTGGCCCATGCCTGCCCCACGCCGCATACGGTCCCTGCTGCAACGGGCCGGTCGTACTCGACGGGTTTGATCGTCGATTGCATCTCCATATCTCCTGTCGACCAGCGTTAGTGCTTTAGCACTTACGCTGGTCCCATGCTTCGCGGTCGATCAGAGTTAGCGCTTTAGCGCTTACTCTGATCCCATGCTTCGCGGTCGACCAGCGATAGTGCTTTAGCACTTACGCTGATCCCATGCTTTGCGGTCGATCAGCGTTAGCGCTTCGGCGCCCACTCCGATCCTAGCCCAAGAACAACACTTCCACGTTGCCCCAAGCCTCATACCAATCCGGCCCTGCCGAACACCGTTCAAAAACTGCCGGACCAAATAAAAAACCCCGCCAACGCGGGGTTTTTGACGTCCTTAGATTCTAATCGATTTCGAATCAGGCGTAGCGGCGCAGGCGCGTCGCGAATTCCTGCAGCGCCTTGATGCCGCTTTGTTCTGCGCGATGGCACCAATCCTGCAATTGCGCGAGAAGCTGTTCGCGCGATGCGGTCGAACGATCCCAGATCGCGGCGAGATCCTGGCGCAGCTGGAAATAGGTTTGCAGCTTCTGGCTGTTCGCGAAGATTTCCGGCAGCAGCTTCTTCTGCGGCTCGTCGAGGCCGTCGGCGTCCTTGTGGAACCACTTGCGCGCGCCGCGCATCATCTGGTACTTCTCGCCGCCGATTTCCTTCAGGTGCGCGAGCTCCTGGCGGTACGCACGCTTCACGGCCTTGCCGTAGCGCGCCATCACTTCGTAGCGGTTCGACAGCACGGCCTGCAGCGTTTCCTGGTCGAGCACCGTCTTCGGCTTGTTCAGGCGCGGCGTCGGCGCGACCTTCTTGACCTTCGCGAGACCGAATGCCGACATGATGCGGATGTACATCCAGCCGATGTCGAACTCGTACCACTTGTTCGACAGCTTCGCCGACGTCGCGAACGTGTGGTGGTTGTTGTGCAGCTCTTCGCCGCCGATCACGATGCCCCACGGGAACAGGTTCGTGCTCGCGTCGGCCGAGTTGAAGTTGCGATAGCCCCAGAAGTGACCGAAGCCGTTGACGACGCCCGCCGCCCAGAACGGAATCCAGACCATCTGCACGGCCCACACGGTCAGGCCGAGCACGCCGAACAGCGCGACGTCGATCACCATCATCATGCTGATGCCGAGGATCGGGTACTTCGAGTAGACGTTGCGCTCGAGCCAGTCGTTCGGCGTGCCGTGGCTGAACTTGCGCATCGTCTCTTCGTTCTTCGCTTCCGCGCGATACAGCTCGGCGCCCTCGAGGAACACCTTCCAGATGCCGCGCGTCTGCGGGCTGTGCGGATCTTCCTCGGTCTCGCACTTCGCGTGGTGCTTGCGGTGAATCGCCGCCCACTGGCCGGTCAGCATGCCGGTGGTCATCCACAGCCAGAAGCGGAAGAAGTGGCTCGCGATCGGATGCAGCTCCAGTGCGCGGTGCGCCTGGCAGCGGTGCAGGTAGACGGTCACGCCGATGATCGTGACGTGCGTGACGGCGAGCGCGAACAATGCGACTTGCCACCACGAAAAATGCAGGAGCCCGTGGGAAAGAAAATCGAGCACAGAATTCAACAAGGCAGTTACCCGTGATGAGAGCGACGCCACGCTGGCGTCAGAAGAATGAAAGCATACCGCGTGTAGACCAGAATTTTACTTCAACCGTTCCAAGTCTTTGTAAAAAATGAATATTTTCTTGCCCTGACGCAATCCCCGCGGTCCATGCGCGGACTGGGAAAGGCCCGCGATCCGGTTTCGACCGCGGGATCGGTACGAATGACCGCCCGCGCCCGCTACGCCGCCGGCGCGCGCCCGTCCAGCGCACCGTTGGCCGCTGCCGGATCGCGCCCGGTTGCCGCGTCCGCCGCGGGAAACCCGTCCGGCAACCCGACCACGCGCACTTCGCGCTGCGGGAACGGAATCGAGATCCCGTGCTCGCTGAACAGCCGCCAGATGTTGCGGTTCACGCTCGAACGCACGCCGGACGTGCCTTTCGCCGAATCCTCGATCCAGAAGCCGAGCTCCAGGTCGATCCCGTCCGCGCCGAAACTCACGAGGTACGGGGTCGGCGCGGGCTCGGCCAGCACGCGCGGCACACCCTTGGCCGCATCGGCGAGCAGCGCGAGCGCCTGCTCGACATCGCTCGTGTACGCGACCTGCACGGCGACCTTCGCGTACCCGCGCGTCAGGTACGACGACTGGTTCTGCACGACGTCGGTGATCAGCTTTTCGTTCGGGATCAGCGTCTCGTTGCCGTCGAGGCCGCGCACGACCGTGTAGCGCGTGCGGATCTGCGTGACGACGCCTTGCAGGCCGCCGACGCTGATCGCATCGCCGAGCCGCAGCGAGCGGTCGAGCAGGATGATGAAGCCCGACACGTAGTTGCTGGCGATCTTCTGCAGCCCGAAACCGAGGCCGACACCCACCGCGCCGCCGAACACGCCGAGCACGGTCACGTCGATGCCGACCAGCGACAGCCCGATCAGGATCGCCGCGAACACGAGCAGCGCGCGGCCGACCCGCGACAGCACGACCTTCAGGTTCGCGTCGAGCGTGGTCGCGCGCGTGAGGCGATCCTCGAGCACCGAGCCGAGCCACATCGCGACCATCAGCGTCACGCACACCCACAGCGCGCCGGAGATCACCGACAGCAGCGTGAGATGCGCATTGGCGACACGGAACTGCACGCTGTCGAGCCAGCCGAGCACGTCACGCTGGATGCCGAGCACGGTCAGCACCATCGCGGCCCACACGACGGTCGACACGATTTTCTCGACGATCGACAGCCATACATGCGTGTGGCCGTCGCGCGCGAACACGCGCCGCGCAAAGAAGAACAGCACGTAGATCAGCCCGATGCCGAACAGCGGCACGAGCGCGAGCGACAGCAGCGACGTCGACATGAACGGGTCGAACGCGAGCTGCGCGCCGCCCACGAACACGCTGCCGAACAACGGGAACAACGCGCGCTTCAGGCTTTGCGCGCCCGCGCCGGGCGCACGTCCGGCCGCCCGGCGGCGCGCGTCGATCCGGCCGTGCACGAAGCGCGCGGCCACCCATGCGAAGCACAGCGCGCCGATGAGGATCGCCGCCTGCCAGATCATCACCGGCTGGTGGAAATCGTCGATGACCGATGCCAGCCGGTGCGACAGCAGGCGGCTCTGCAGATTCTCCATCGTCCGTCCGGCCCGCCGTTACTGCGCAGCGCGCCGTTCGAGCACCGCGGCGAAGAAGCCGTCGGTCGCGTGACGGTGCGGCCACAGCGACAGGTAGTCGCCCGTCTCGAGCTCGATGCGCTGGTCGTCCAGCACCTTCTGCGCCGGCACCAGCACGAAGTCGGGATGGTCGGCCAGGAACTGTTCGACGATGCGTTCGTTCTCGGCGTCGAGCACGCTGCAGGTCGCGTAGACGAGCCGGCCACCCTTCTTCACCAGGCGCGCGGCGCTCGCGAGGATCGACGCCTGCTTCGGCGTCAGCTCGTCGATCGCGGTGCGCGTCTGGCGCCACTTCAGGTCCGGATTGCGGCGCAGCGTGCCGAGGCCGCTGCACGGCGCATCGACCAGCACGCGGTCGATCTTGCCGGCGAGCCGCTTGATCTTCGCGTCGTGTTCGCTGTCGATCAGCACGGGGTTCACGTTCGACAGCCCGCTGCGCGCGAGGCGCGGCTTCAGCTTCGCCAGGCGCTTTTCCGACACGTCGAACGCGTAGAGGCGCCCGGTCGAGCGCATCATCGCGCCCAGTGCGAGCGTCTTGCCGCCCGCGCCCGCGCAGAAATCGACGACCATCTCGCCGCGGCGCGGCGCGACCAGCGAGCACAGCAGCTGGCTGCCTTCGTCCTGCACCTCGATCGCGCCTTCCTCGAACAGCTTCAGGCGCGTCAGCGCCGGCTTGCCGACCACGCGCACGCCGAACGGCGCGAACGGCGTCGCGCCCGCATCGATGCCTTCCGCGCGCAACCCGTCGATGACCTGATCACGGCTGGCCTTCTGCGCATTGGCACGCAGGTCGAGCGGCGCCGGGTAGTTCAGCGCGGCCGCGAGCTGCGCGAGCTCGTCGGCGTCGAAACGGGCCGACAATGCCTGGTGGATCCAGTCGGGCAGGTTCGTGCGGATGCGCACCGGCAGGCTCGCCGGATCGATCTTCGACACGTGCTCGAGCCATGCGGCCTCGGTGTCGGACAGGAACGGCTTCAGCGCATTGCGGCCAGCCGTCTGCATCAGGCCGAGCAGCGTGAGGCGCCGCGCAGGCGTGCCCGTGCCGCTCTCGGCGAGGTGCGAAAACTCCATCTTGCGGCGCAGCACCGCGAACACCGCCTCGGCGATCACGCCGCGCTCGGCATGCCCGAGCTTCGGATGCGCGCGGAAGAACCGGCTCGTCGTCGCATCGGCGGGGCCGGCGAACTTCAGCACCTCGGCCAGCAAAGTCTCGGTCTGGCCGATCAGGAATCCGTGCAGTTTCATACGCCCTCACTCGTTTCGGTATGCGGTTGATCCGCGAAAATCCAGCGCGCCTCTTCCGGCGCCACCACTGCACGGCCGTTCTCGAGGCGCAGGCGCCCCTCGATGAACCAGCGCACCGCGCGCGGATACAGCACATGCTCGACCGTCAGCACACGCTGCGCGAGCGCGGCCGCGTCGTCACCCGCGCGCACGGGCACCGCGCCCTGCGCGACGATCGCGCCGCTGTCGAGCTCGGGAATCACGAAGTGCACGCTCGCGCCATGCAGCGCGACACCCGCGTCGAGCGCCTGCTGGTGCGTGTGGATGCCCTTGAAGCTCGGCAGCAGCGACGGATGGATGTTCAGCAGCCGGCCTTCGTATCGTCTGACGAATGCGGGCGTGAGGATGCGCATGAAGCCGGCGAGGACCACGAGATCGGGCGCGAATCGGTCGATCTCGGCGGCGAGCGCCGCGTCGAAGCTGTCGCGGCCGTCGAACGACCGGTGGTCGACCACCGCCGTCGCCACCCCGTGCGACGCGGCAAATGCCAGGCCGGCCGCGTCGGGCCGGTTGGCGATCACGGCCGCAACTTCGGCCGGCCAGCGTTCCTGCGCGCACGCGCGGACGATGGCCTCCATGTTGCTGCCGCGACCGGAAATCAGGATCACGAGTTTTTTCATCCGCGAATTTTACCATTCGCCCCCGCGTTTCCCCCCTTCTCGGCCGCCGGCCCGCCCGAACGTTTATAATCTTCTGCTTTGCGGCATCCCACCGCCCATTCCCCGACGCTGCATCCGCTATCGTGAAAGTCTTCCGCGGCCTGCCCAACGCCGAGAGCCGCGCCCCGTGCGCGCTGACGATCGGCAACTTCGACGGTGTCCATCGCGGCCACCAGGCCCTGCTCGCGCGCGTGCGCGCGGCAGCGGACGCGCGCGGCCTGCCCGTGTGCGTGATGACGTTCGAGCCGCACCCGCGCGAATTCTTCAACCCGGCCGGCGCGCCGCCGCGCATCGCGATGCTGCGCGACAAGCTCGAGGCGCTGCGCGATCACGGCGTCGACCGCGTGGTCGTCGAGCACTTCAACCACACGTTCGCGAGCCAGTCGCCGCAGGCGTTCGTCGAACGCACGCTGGTAAACGGGCTGCACACGCGCTGGATGATGGTCGGCGACGATTTCTGCTACGGCGCGAAACGCGCGGGCACCTTCGACACGCTGCAGGCGGCCGGCGCGCAGTACGGCTTCGAGGTCGAGCAGATGGGTACGGTGGCCGGCAGCGACGGCACACGCATCTCGAGCTCGGGCGTGCGCGCCGCGCTCGCGGCCGGCGATCTCGATGCGGCCGCGCAGGCGCTCGGCCATGGCTATGCGATCAGCGGCCACGTCGCGCACGGGCTGAAGCTCGGCCGCGACCTCGGCTTCCCGACGCTGAACCTGCCGATCGCACACAAGCGGCCGGCGCTCGCGGGCATCTTCGTCGTGCAGGTGCACGGCCTCGGCCCCGCCCCGCTGCCGGGCGTCGCGAGCCTCGGCCTGCGCCCGACCGTCGACGATTCGGGCCGCGTGCTGCTCGAAGTCCACCTGCTCGACTGGCACGGCGACGCGTACGGCAAGCTCATCCGCGTCGAATTCCTGCAGAAGCTGCGCGACGAGGCGAAATTCGACGATCTCGAGGCGCTGTCGCGCGCGATCGCGCTGGACGTCGCAAATGCGCGTGCGTACTTCATCGAGCGCGACCGCGCGCCGGGCAGCCGCGCCACGGGCTTCGCGACGTCGGCCACCGACCGAATTAGCTGATCCGGACGGCGGCGCCCCGCGCCGCACCCTCGCGCCGCTCAGTCGCGCGCATACCCGATTCACGACGCTCGCGCGTCCCCCGAGATTTAGATAGCGATCCCATCATGAGCAACAAGAAAGCCGATTCGAAACCGCAGGCCAAGTATCCGGTCAACCTGCTCGACACGCCGTTCCCGATGCGCGGCGACCTGCCCAAGCGCGAGCCGCAGTGGGTCAAGGAATGGGAAGAGCGCGGCATTTACGAGAAGATCCGCGCGGCCAGCGCCGGCCGGCCGAAGTTCATCCTGCACGACGGCCCGCCGTACGCGAACGGCGACATCCACCTCGGCCACGCCGTCAACAAGATCCTGAAGGACATCGTCGTCAAGTCGCGCAACATGGCCGGCTTCGACGCGCCGTACGTGCCGGGCTGGGATTGCCACGGGATGCCGATCGAAATCCAGATCGAGAAGCAGTTCGGCAAGTCGCTGCCGGCGGCCGAAGTGATGAGCAAGGCGCGCACGTACGCGACCGAGCAGATCGAGAAGCAGAAGGTCGGCTTCAAGCGTCTGGGCGTGCTCGGCGACTGGGCCAACCCGTACAAGACGATGAACTTCGTCAACGAGGCGGAAGAGATCCGCGCGCTTGGCAAGATCATCGAGAAGGGCTACGTGTATCGCGGGCTGAAGCCGGTGAACTGGTGCTTCGACTGCGGCTCGGCGCTCGCGGAAGCGGAAGTCGAGTACAAGGACCGCACCGATCCGACGATCGACGTGATGTTCGCGTTCGCAGAACCGGAAAAGACCGCGCAGGCGTTCGGCCTGCCGGCCCTGCCGCGCGCGGAAGGCGGCATCGTGATCTGGACCACCACGCCGTGGACGATCCCCGCGAACCAGGCGCTGAACCTCCATCCGGAAATCGTCTACGCGCTGGTCGACACCGAGCGCGGGCTGCTGATCATCGCGGAAGAGCGCGTCGAAGCATGCATGACCGACTTCAAGCTGACCGGCCGCGTCGTGGCGACCGCGCCGGGCGTGAAGCTCGCGGGCCTGCGCTTCCACCACCCGCTCGCGTCGGCTCACCCCGGCTACAAGCGCACCGCACCCGTGTACCTCGGCGACTACGTGACGACCGACACGGGTACCGGCGTCGTGCACTCGTCACCCGCGTACGGTATCGAGGACTTCGTGTCGTGCAAGGCGCACGGGATGACCGACTCGGACATCATCAACCCGGTGATGGGCGACGGCCGCTACATCGAATCGCTGCCGCTGTTCGGCGGCCTGTCGATCTGGGACGCAAACCCGAAGGTCGTCGACGCGCTGAACGCGGCCGGCTCGCTGCTGCGCAGCGAGCACTACAAGCACAGCTACATGCACTGCTGGCGCCACAAGACGGCGATCATCTACCGCGCGACGTCGCAGTGGTTCGCCGGCATGGACGTGACGCCGCGCGACGGCGGCAAGACGCTGCGCGAAACCGCGCTCGAAGGCATCGACGCCACCGCGTTCTACCCGTCGTGGGGCAAGCAGCGCCTGTTCAGCATGATCGCGAACCGTCCCGACTGGACGCTGTCGCGCCAGCGCCAGTGGGGCGTGCCGATGGCGTTCTTCGTGCACAAGGAAACCGGCGAGCTGCATCCGCGCACGCTCGAGCTGCTCGAGGAAGTCGCGAAACGCGTCGAGCAGTCGGGCATCGAGGCGTGGCAGACGCTCGATCCGCGCGAGCTGATCGGCGACGACGCGAACCTGTACGAAAAGAACCGCGACACGCTCGACGTGTGGTTCGATTCGGGCACGACGCACTGGCACGTGCTGCGCGGCTCGCACAAGGATCAGCTGCAGTTCCCGGCCGACCTCTACCTCGAAGGCTCGGACCAGCACCGCGGCTGGTTCCACTCGTCGCTGCTCACGGCGTCGATGATCGACGGCCGCGCGCCGTACAAGGGCCTGCTCACGCACGGCTTCACGGTCGACGGCGAAGGCCGCAAGATGAGCAAGTCGCTCGGCAACGGCATCGACCCGCACGAAGTCGCGAACCGTCTCGGCGCGGAAATCATCCGCCTGTGGATCGCCTCGACCGACTACTCGGGCGAGCTCGCGATCTCCGAGGAAATCCTGAAGCGCGTGACCGAAGGCTATCGCCGCATCCGCAACACGCTGCGCTTCCTGCTCGCGAACCTGTCGGACTTCGACTTCGCGCAGCACGCCGTGCCGGTCGACGAATGGCTCGAGATCGACCGCTATGCGGTCGCGTTCTCGCAGCAACTGCAGACGGAGCTGCTCGGCCACTACGAGAAGTACGAATTCCACCCGGTCGTCGCGAAGCTGCAGACGTACTGCTCGGAAGATCTCGGCGGCTTCTACCTCGACGTGCTGAAGGACCGCCTGTACACGAGCGCGGCCGATTCGCGCGCACGCCGCTCCGCGCAGACCGCGCTGTACCACCTGACGCACGGCCTGCTGCGCGTGCTCGCACCGTTCCTGTCGTTCACGGCGGAAGAAGCGTGGAAGGTGTTCCAGCCGGCCAGCGACACGATCTTCACGGAAACCTACTACGCGTATCCGGAAGTCGACGGCTCGGCCGCGCTGATCGAGAAGTGGGCGCTGCTGCGCGAGGTGCGCGGCAACGTGACGAAGGCGCTCGAGGAGGCACGCACCGCGAACCGCATCGGTTCGTCGCTGCAGGCCGAAGTCGCGGTGCACGCGAGCGGCGCGCGCTACGACGCGCTCACGAGCCTCGGCGACGATCTGAAGTTCGTGCTGATCACGTCGGCCGCGACGGTCGTCAAGGTCGACGACGAAGCGCAGGAAAGCGTCGACGTGGCTGCGTCGAAGTACCAGAAGTGCGAGCGCTGCTGGCACTACCGTGAAGATGTCGGCGCACATGCCGATCATCCGACGCTGTGCGGCCGCTGCTTCTCCAACCTGTTCGAAAACGGCGAAATCCGGAGCGCTGCTTAACTATGGCGAAAACCCTGTCGAAACCGGCCAGCGGCGCGCTCGCGCCCTGGCTCGGCATTTCGCTGATCGTGATCCTGTTCGACCAGCTGTCGAAGATCGCGATCCTGAAGACGTTCGCGTACGGCGCGCAGCACGAGCTGACGTCGTTCTTCAACCTCGTGCTGGTGTACAACCGCGGCGCCGCGTTCGGCTTCCTGTCGACCGCCGGCGGCTGGCAGCGCTGGGCGTTCACCGCGCTCGGCATCGCCGCGACGCTCGTGATCTGCTTCCTGCTGAAGCGTCACGGCCAGCAGCGGCTGTTCAGCCTGTCGCTCGCGATGATCCTCGGCGGCGCACTCGGCAACGTGATCGACCGGCTCGTCTACGGCCACGTGATCGACTTCCTCGATTTCCATCTCGGCGCCTGGCACTTCCCGGCGTTCAACCTCGCCGATTCCGCGATCACGGTCGGCGCGGTGCTGCTGATCTACGACGAACTGCGTCGCGTGCGCGGCTCGCGCTAAGCGCGCATACTCGGCGTCGACGGCCGGCTTCGCGCCGGCCGTTCCGTTTGACCCTTGGAGGCCTGAGTTGGCACACGCAGAACTCGCAGGAAAGCACCTCGTTCTCGGCCTGACGGGCGGCATCGCCTGCTACAAGATCGCCGAGCTCACGCGGCTGCTCGTGAAGGCCGGCGCGACCGTGCAGGTCGCGATGACCGAAGCCGCCACCCAGTTCATCACGCCCGTCACGATGCAGGCGCTGTCGGGCCGGCCCGTCTACACGAGCCAGTGGGACGCGCGCGTCGACAACAACATGGCGCACATCGACCTGTCGCGCGAAGCCGACGCGATCGTGATCGCGCCCGCGTCGACGGACTTCCTCGCGAAGCTCACACACGGGTTCGCGGACGACCTGCTGTCGACGCTGTGCGTCGCGCGCGATTGCCCGCTGCTCGTCGTGCCCGCCATGAACCGCCAGATGTGGCAGAACCCGGCCACGCAACGCAACGCCGCGCAACTGCGCGCGGACGGCGTGTCGGTGCTCGGCCCGGATTCGGGCGCGCAGGCGTGCGGCGAAGTCGGCGACGGCCGCATGCTCGAGCCCGAGGCGATCTACGAAGCGATCGTCGCGCACTTCGCGCCGAAGGTGCTCGCGCACCGGCGCGTGCTGATCACGGCCGGCCCGACGTTCGAACCGCTCGACCCGGTGCGCGGCCTCACGAACCGCTCGAGCGGCAAGATGGGTTTCGCGCTCGCGCGCGCCGCGCAGCAGGCCGGCGCCGACGTGCATCTCGTCGCGGGGCCGGTGGCGCTCGACACGCCGTGGGGCGTCTACCGTCAGGACGTGCAGACTGCCCAACAGATGTACGACGCGGTCATGCATGCGGTCGCCGATGCCGACATCTTCATCGCGGTCGCTGCGGTCGCCGACTGGCGCGTCGCCCAGCCGGCCGAGCACAAGATGAAGAAGACGGCCGACCACAAGGTGCCCGCGCTCGCGTTCGTCGAGAATCCCGACATCCTCGCGTCGGTCGCGGCGCTGCCCGATCCGCCGTTCTGCGTCGGCTTCGCGGCCGAAAGCGGCGACCTCGACGTGCACGGCGACGAGAAGCGCAAGCGCAAGAACGTGCCGCTGCTGGTCGGCAACCTCGGCCCGCTGACGTTCGGTCGCGACGACAACGAAGTCGTGCTGTTCGAGGCCGCCGGCCTCACGCGCCTGCCGCGCGCCCCGAAGGACGAACTCGCGCACACGCTCGTCGCGGAAATCGCGAAGCGCCTGCCCGACAATCGCCTGATCTGACCTCCCGCGCGGCGGCCGTCGCTGCCGCGCCCTTCCCGACCCATCCGACGACCGCATGAAACTCGACCTGAAGATTCTCGACGCGCGCATGCGCGACTACCTGCCTGCCTACGCGACCACCGGCAGCGCGGGCCTCGACCTGCGTGCGTGCCTCGATGCACCGGTCACGCTGCAGCCGGGCGAAACGACGCTCGTGCCGACCGGCCTCGCGATCCATCTCGCCGATCCCGGCTACGCGGCGCTGATCCTGCCGCGCTCGGGCCTCGGCCACAAGCACGGCATCGTGCTCGGCAACCTCGTCGGCCTGATCGATTCCGACTACCAGGGCCAGCTGATGGTCTCGACATGGAACCGCGGCCAGACCGAGTTCGTGCTGAATCCGTTCGAGCGGCTCGCCCAGCTCGTGATCGTGCCGGTCGTGCAGGCGCAGTTCAATATCGTCGACGACTTCGCCGAAAGCGATCGTGGCGAGGGCGGCTTCGGCAGCACCGGCCGTCACTGAACGACGCAACGAAAAAAGGGGCCTCGCGGCCCCTTTTTTTCATTCCTTATGCCGTCATTCCTCGACGGCTTGCGCGATCCGCGCGGGCGCCAGGTCGCGCTGCCGCGATTGAGCCACGATCGCGTAGATCACCATCGCGACCAGCACGCCGAGCAGCACCGCCGACGAGCCGATCGTACCGAGCGCGAGGCCGCCCTTCGCCACCGGCTTCGTCAGCAGGTCGCCGACCGTCGCGCCGAACGGACGCGTGAGCACGAACGCTGCCCAGAACAGCAGCACGCCGGAGATACGCGTGAAATAGTGCGCCAGCACGATCACCGCGAGCAGCTCGCCGATCAGCAGCGCGCCGCCACCGAAGCCGAGCCCCGAGCTGTCCGCGAGGAAGTCGCCGAGCGCAGTACCGAGCGTGTTGGAGAACAGGATCGCGATCCAGTACAGCAGCTCGACCTTGCGCGTGCGGATCAGGTCGACCGACAGCGATTCGCCGCTGAGGCGCCACACCGCGAAGATCGCCAGCAGGATCGCGACGAGAATCGACGAGCCGGCCGCATAGCCGAGGCCGAGCGTGCGGTCCATGAAGTCGGACATCGTCGTGCCGGCCGTGCTCGTCGCGACGATCACGGCCCAGTAGATCGCCGGGCGATAGCGTGTCGTCCTGAGCTGCGCGCCCAACGTCACGAGAAAGAAACCGAACAGCAGGATGGAGCTCACCGCATAGCCGACGTTCAGCGTCATCGACAGCAGGTCGCCACCGGTTTCGCCGAGCGTCGTCGCGCAGATCTTCATGATCCAGAACGCGAGCGTGATTTCGGGAAGTTTGTTCATTCGAACCCCTTTTTGCAGGAAAGCGGCAGGCCGGCGCGTGCCGGCCTGCCTTGCAGACAGGTTCGAATGTAGTCGCCGCAGGCTTAACGGAACCTTAGCGAGCGGGGAATCGGCGCGTACGGGCCGCGCCGTGACCCTCAACGTGCGTGTTGGTGCCGGTAATGCAGCGCGTATGCGAGGGTGAGCAGCACGACGAACACGACGCCGACCACCATCGTCATCCGGAATTCGTGCGTGAACGCGGTCGTGAACAGGATCGCCGCGACGAGGCCCGCACCGAGCAGGCTGCCGAACGGGTGCCCCCACATCCGGAATGCGAGCGCGGGGCCGCGATAGCGCGAACGGAAGCGCAGGTGCGTGACGAAGATCATCAGCCACGTGAACAGGGCACCGAACATCGCGATCGCCATCATCACGGTGAACGCGGTGTCGGGCGCCAGCGCGACCAGCACGGCCGCCACCGCGACGCCGCTCGTCGAGATCCACAGCGCCGCGCGCGGCACGCCGTTCGTGCCGAGCCGGCCGAACACCGCGGGCGCGAGCCGCGCGCGCGACAGGCTGAACATCATCCGCGTCGTCACGTAAAGCTGGCTGTTCATCGCCGACAGCGCCGCGATCAACAGCACGAAGTTGATCACGCCTGCCGCGTACGGCACATGAGTCGCGGCCATCACCTTCACGAACGGGCTTTCGTCGGTGCCGGCCTGCGTCCACGGCACGATCGCGAGCATCAGCGACAGCGTCAGCAGGTAGAACAGCACGAGCCGGAACACCGTCGAGCGGAACGCGCGCGTGACCGCGTGCTGCGGATCGCGCGCCTCGCCGGCCGCAATTGCGACAGCTTCGATGCTCATGTAGCTGAAGATCGCGACGATCACCGCGACCCAGGTGCCCCACGGCCCCTTCGGCATGAAGCCGCCGTGCGCGGTGTAGTTCGCGAAACCGATGCCCGACGCGGCCGGCGCCGACCACACGAGATAGGCGCCGAGCACGATGAACACGACGATCGCCGCGATCTTCAGCAGCGAGAACGCGTATTCGACCGAGCCGTACAGCGTGACGCTCGCGAGGTTCACGGCAATCAGCAGCGCGGAAAAGCCGATCACCCAGTACCAGCCGGGCACCGCCGGGAACCAGTACTTCATGAACACGGCGATCGCGCTGATCTCGGTGCCGATCGCGAACACGACCGCGAACCAGTACGCATAGCGCACCAGGAAACCCGCCAGCGGGCCGACATAGTGCTCGGCATACGCACCGAACGAGCCGGCCGTCGGATGGGCGACCGTCATTTCCGCGAGCGCGCCCATCAGCAGCAGCGCGATCAGCGCGCCGATCGCATACGAGACCAGCACGCTCGGGCCCGCGAGCCCGATCGCGAATCCGCTGCCGAGGAACAGCCCCGTGCCGATCGCGCCGCCGATCGCGATCATCGCCATCTGCCCAGACGTCAGCGCATGGCGCAAACCCTGTTCGCGCGCGACGATGTCGTCGAACGTCCGTTGTTGTTGTGTCACTGCGTTGCCACTCCCCTGCACCACCATCGCGCCGCCGGCGCCAGATAAAACGAAACGGCGCGGAAAACATCCCGCGCCGTTCGCATGAACTACCCGATTATCGCTTACTCGACTTCGACCGCCTCTTCGTTCGGCTTGTGCGGCGGGTTCCCGAGCTTGTCGAACGACAACTGCACCTTGTCGCCTTCGTCGACGTCGACCGTCACGTGACCGCCGTTCAGCAGCTTGCCGAACAGCAGTTCGTCGGCCAGCGCACGGCGGATCGTGTCCTGGATCAGCCGCTGCATCGGCCGCGCGCCCATCAGCGGGTCGAAGCCGTGCTTCGCGAGATGCTTGCGCAACGCGTCGGTGAAGAGCGCGTCGACCTTCTTCTCGTGCAGCTGTTCCTCGAGCTGGATCAGGAACTTGTCGACCACGCGCATGATGATTTCCTCATCGAGCGAGCGGAAGCTGATGATCGAATCCAGGCGGTTGCGAAACTCCGGCGTGAACAGGCGCTTGATGTCGGTCATCTCGTCGCCCGTTTCACGGCGCGTCGTGAAGCCGATCGTCGCCTTCTGCATCGACTCGGCGCCCGCGTTCGTCGTCATGATGATGATGACGTTGCGGAAATCCGCCTTGCGGCCGTTGTTGTCCGTCAGCGTGCCGTGGTCCATCACCTGCAGCAGCACGTTGAAGATGTCCGGATGCGCCTTCTCGATTTCGTCGAGCAGCAGCACGCAGTGCGGCTTCTTCGTGACGGCTTCGGTCAGCAGGCCGCCCTGGTCGAACCCGACGTAGCCCGGCGGCGCGCCGATCAGGCGGCTCACCGCGTGACGCTCCATGTATTCCGACATGTCGAAGCGGATCAGCTCGATGCCGAGCGTGAACGCGAGCTGGCGCGCCACTTCGGTCTTGCCGACGCCCGTCGGGCCGGAGAACAGGAACGCGCCGATCGGCTTGTCCATCTTGCCGAGGCCCGCGCGCGCCATCTTGATCGAGGCAGCCAGCGCGTCGATCGCCGGATCCTGGCCGAACACGACGCTCTTCAGGTCGCGGTCGAGCGTCTGCAGCTTGCTGCGGTCGTCCTGCGATACGCTCTGCGGCGGCACGCGTGCGATCTTCGAGATGATTTCCTCGATCTCGCTCTTGCCGATCGTCTTCTTCTGCTTCGACTTCGGCAGGATGCGCTGGGCGGCGCCCGCTTCGTCGATCACGTCGATCGCCTTGTCCGGCAGGTGACGGTCGGTAATGAAGCGCGCCGACAGTTCGGCCGCGGCCGACAGCGCACCCGACGAATACTTGACGCCGTGGTGCTCCTCGAAGCGCGACTTCAGCCCGCGCAGGATCGCGACCGTCTGCTCGACGGTCGGCTCCGTCACGTCGACCTTCTGGAAGCGCCGCGACAGGGCCGCGTCCTTCTCGAAGATGCCGCGATATTCGGTGAACGTGGTCGCGCCGATGCACTTGAGCACGCCCGACGACAACGCCGGCTTCAGCAGGTTCGACGCATCGAGCGTGCCGCCCGACGCGGCGCCCGCGCCGATCAGCGTGTGGATCTCGTCGATGAACAGGATCGCGTGCGGACGCTCCTTCAGCTCCTTCAGCACCGTCTTCAGACGTTGCTCGAAGTCGCCGCGGTACTTGGTGCCCGCGAGCAACGCGCCCATGTCGAGCGAATAGACCTGCGCGTTCGCGAGGATGTCCGGCACTTCGCCGCGCGTGATGCGATAGGCGAGCCCTTCCGCGATCGCGGTCTTGCCGACGCCGGCCTCGCCGACGAGCAGCGGATTGTTCTTGCGGCGGCGGCACAGCACCTGGACCACGCGCTCGACCTCGGGCTCGCGACCGATCAGCGGATCGATGCGGCCGTCCTTCGCCATCTGGTTCAGGTTCTGCGTGAATTGCGCGAGCGGTGTTTCCTTCTGCGCATTCGCGTCTTCGCTTTCCGCGTTCGCGTCAGCCGACTTCGCGGCTTCGCCGCTGCTCGTCTTCGCGATGCCGTGCGAAATGAAGTTCACGACGTCGAGGCGCGTGACGCCCTGCTGCTGCAGGTAGTACACGGCGTGCGAATCCTTCTCGCCGAAGATCGCGACCAGCACGTTCGCGCCGGTCACTTCCTTCTTGCCGTTCGACGTCGACTGGACGTGCATGATCGCGCGCTGGATCACGCGCTGGAAACCGAGCGTCGGCTGGGTATCGACATCGTCGGTACCCGGGACGGTAGGTGTGTTGTCGTGGATGAAATTGCGCAGGTTCTGACGCAAGTCCTCGATGTTTGCCGCGCACGCGCGCAACACCTCGGCTGCCGTCGGATTATCCAGCAGAGCCAGCAGCAAATGCTCGACCGTAATGAACTCATGGCGCGCCTGGCGTGCTTCCATGAACGCCATGTGCAGGCTGACTTCCAATTCCTGGGCAATCATGCTTCCTCCATCACGCACTGCAGCGGATGCCCGGCCTGCCGCGCATGGGTAACGACTTGCTCAACCTTGGTCGACGCGATGTCCCGCGTATAGACCCCACATACCCCTCGCCCTTCGCGATGGACCTTCAGCATGATCTGCGTGGCCGTCTCGCGATCCTTCTTGAAATACTCCTGGACCACCATCACGACGAATTCCATTGGCGTGAAGTCGTCGTTCAGCAGCACCACCTTGTACATCGAAGGCGGCTTGAGCTTCTGCTGCTTGCGTTCCAGGACGGTGCTGTCCTGCTTGTCCGGGATAATCGCCATACACCCATTCTAAACAACTCGGACAGGCCCGCAATCCTGCCATTACCCGACCGACCGGCCGGCGCCCTCCCCGGAATCCCGGAACACGCGATCTTCTTCGCGCCATACGAAAGCCGGCTGCGGTGCCGGCTTTCACGCGTGGCGCGGAACACGAACCGTCAGGGGAACCGCACCGGAACGTCGTGTCCGCATCCAGTATCCCACAAGCCGGGACGACTCGAACGCGTGTCACTCGAGCCTGGTATATGAGCCGATTATGCGGCTTTTCAAGACCTCGCGCTCGGCCGCGTGCTGCTAAGCAAAGCCGGAAAAACCCTGAAAATGGGTTCTTTACAACGTCCCTCTAAACGTCTAAAAATTCCACTTGACACTCCAATAAAGAGCGCCAACAATCAAGCTGGCACTTTTTTCAATTTGCCGGTTGGCAAAATGAAAGAGGCCGAGGTGAGCTTGTGAGGGGGGAACGGCTGCGTTTTCAGGTCGTTTAGCTTTTCGAGCGTGCTCGTGGTAAGTAGCAGCGACTGTGTGACAGGGGAAGTAGGAAATGGCAACTGGTATCGTTAAGTGGTTCAACGACGCGAAGGGCTTCGGTTTCATCACTCCCGATGAGGGCGGTGAGGATCTGTTTGCGCACTTCTCGGCTATCACCATGAATGGCTTCAAGACGCTGAAGGAAGGCCAGAAGGTGAGCTTTGACGTCGTTCAAGGACCGAAGGGCAAGCAAGCGTCGAACATCCAGGCCGCATAAGGCACCGGATATCAGACGAAGAAACCCGGCGCATGTATTGCGCCGGGTTTCTTTATTTGAGGCCGGCCAATCGATAATCGATTGGCCGGCCTTTTCGTTCAATCCCGATAATTGAACACACATTGTCTTGTCACACGCGCAGATCGGATACTCATCCCGCGCGTGAAACATAATCACCACTCGTTACACGACCTTCAGCGTGCCCATCATGCCGAGATCCTCGTGTTCGAGAATGTGGCAATGAAACATGCGCTCTCCGGGCATGTCTTGCGTGACGAGAATCGTCACGGTTTCGCCGCTGCGCACGTTCACCGTATCGCGCCACGCGCGGAACGGTTCGCTCGTGCGTGAACCGCCCGACGCGCGCTCGATCACCTGGAACTGTGTGCCGTGCAGGTGGAACGGGTGATCCATGTCGGTGCCGTTGCGGATCGTCCAGCGCTCGACGTCGCCACGGCGGCTCGTCAGCGTCGTGCGATGCGGCGCGTAGGTGTCGCCGTTGATCGTGAAGCGCATGCCCGCCGGGCGGCCGTGCGCCGCGCCCTTCATCATCGCGTCCATGTCCATCTCTTCGCCGAACGCGACCGCCTTGTGCGCGACCGGCTCGCCCAGCGGCGGCACCGCGCGCAGGGTCGACGGCAGCGCGCGTGCGGCCGCCGGCGCGAATGCGACGTCGGCCAGGGCCAGCGCCGGATCGGGCGGCAGGCTGCCGTGCCCGTCATCATGCGACATCGACATCTTGCGGCGGTCGTATTCGGCTGCCTGCAGCACGGCGCGCGACGCCCGGTCGCCTGCGCGGACCAGCAGCTCTGCACGCTCACCCGGTGCAATCAGCAGCGACGTGACGCGGCGCGGCGCGTCGAACAGCCCGCCATCGGTGCCCGCGTGCTCGAACGCGCGGCCGTCGTCGAACGCGACGCGCAGGTAGCGCGCGCTGCACGCGTTCCACACGCGCCAGCGCTCGTCGCCCGCGACATCGATCCGCGGCCGGCGGGCGCCGTTGACCAGCACGAACTGGCCCTCGCGGCCGTTCATCCAGTCCATCATGTCGTTCGGTGCAATCGTGCCGTCGCGCGCAAGCTTCAGGTCCGACACGAACAGGTTGCGCTCGGGCCAGCCCGCCAGCGGATCGTCCGCGGCGCGCACGACGAACGGGCCGGCCAGCCCGCGGAAGACCTGCTCGGCCGTCATCATGTGCGGATGCGGGTGGTACCAGTAGGTGCCGGCACTCCCCTTCGGCAGCGTGAAGCGGTACACGCGCGACGCGCCGGGCGCGACGGGATCGGAAGGATTGCCGTCCTGGTCTGGCGGCACCGGCAGGCCGTGCCAGTGGATCGTCGACGGCTGCGGCAGCTTGTTCACGAACTTGATCTCGACCGTATCGCCCTCACGCACGTCGATCAGCGGACCGACGACAGGGCCCTGCGTGCCCGCGCCGAACTGCCAGAACGTGGTCGGCCGTGCACCGTGCAGCATCGGGCGCGCCACGGGCTGCGCCACCAGCGTGGTCCGGAACATGCCGGGCTCGCGGCTTTCGTTCGAGAGCGTGCGCAGCGCCGCGAGCGGCGCGCCGGCCGGCAGCGCGTCGGCGGCCGCGAGCGCGGCCGGCGCGGACTTGCCGTGCTGCCCGTGACTCGCCATCCCCGACATGCCGGGCATGTCGTCCATCGAGTCCATGCCGGCCATGCCGGCGTGACCGGCATGCTGCGCCCACGCGGCGCGCCCAAACAGCGACGCGGCCGCGACACCGATGGCGCGCGACAGGAAGGTTCTCCGTATCATCAATCGTTCCTCGTTATCCATGCTGGGTCGCGCGGCCGCCGCGACGCCCGCGCCGGCCGGCCGAAGCGCCGATGCGCGACGCAACCCCTGATGCCCGCGTCATCATAACCGCAGGCCCGAATCGAGACGCGCCGCGGCCGGCCGGGTGGCGATACGCCGCAGGGTTCGACAACCCCGCACCCGATTCGGCATGCATCGGCCCGCATCGTCGGTCGGCGATGCACGGCGCTTCGCTCACCGCCGAAGCGCCACGCAACCCTGCCCCGGGCAGTTCCCAGGCGGCCTCCTCGCGCCTGCCGTTCGGCCCCACCGCGGCGCCCCTCATTTCCCCGATCCGCAAATCCGCCAATATTTCACGATGCGGAACAAGTCTCTGCGTTATAAAAATTCGTGGTGCAGGGCACAAAATCCCCGTTTCGCGATGCCAAAAAACGTTCCGCAATACAAAACGACAGAAATAATTATTTGTTTTTAAAAGAGAATTTTTGTTTAGTGAAGCCGTTCTACCTGCACCATCCGATCGGGCCGCGGACGTAGACTTTGTTCCATGCACTGACGCTTCGCCACGACGTTCGATACGGAACCCGGCGCAAGCAGCCAGTCGGGCCACAGCCGGCCAAGCCGGCAGGCGGCAGGCGGCAGGCGGCACACCAGAATCGCTTGAAATCAGAAAGGGAGAACGGAAATGAAGGGATTTCGCTTTGGTTCAGCGCTCGGGTCGTTCTACATCCTGCCGGCAAACGGCGGCTGGGAAGCGACGTTCGGCAACGCCTCGCTCGGCGCATTCTCGTGCCCTGAAGTGGCAGCCGACCACATCTCCCGCGGCGACTGCGCGCAACCGTCCGAACTGGACACGGCGACGCTCGAAGTGCCGGACGAAATCGCCGAATGGGAAATCGTTCACGTCTGAATGGCACATCTGCAACGACGAACGCCCCGGGCGACCGGGGCGTTTTTCTTGTGTGGCCGGCGTCAGGCGGCAATGCCCGCCGCACCGGCCCACGCATCGGTCCGCGCGATCGCGCGGCCTGCATCAGGCGACCGCGTCGACGATGCCGTTCAGCGTCGCGCTCGGGCGCATGGCCTGGCTCGTCAGGTCGACGTTCGGACGGTAGTAGCCGCCGATAGCTTGCGCCTTGCCCTGCGCGGCCGCCAGCTCTTCCAGGATGCGCGCTTCGTTGTCGGACAGCGCCTTCGCCACGCCTTCGAACTGCGCCTTCAGCGCCGCGTCCTCAGTCTGCTCGGCCAGCGCCTGCGCCCAGTACAGGCACAGGTAGAAGTGGCTGCCGCGGTTGTCGAGGCCGCCGACCTTGCGCGCCGGCGACTTGTTCTCGTCCAGGAACTTGCCGGTCGCCTGGTCGAGCGTCTTCGCGAGCACGACCGCCTTCGGGTTCTGGTACGCGTTGCCGAGGTGTTCGAGCGACGCGGCCAGCGCGAGGAATTCGCCGAGCGAATCCCAGCGCAGGAAGCCTTCCTCGACGAACTGCTGCACGTGCTTCGGCGCGGAACCGCCGGCACCCGTCTCGAACATCCCGCCGCCGGCCATCAGCGGCACGATCGACAGCATCTTCGCGCTGGTGCCGAGTTCCATGATCGGGAACAGGTCGGTCAGGTAGTCGCGCAGCACGTTGCCGGTCACCGAAATCGTGTCCTTGCCCGCGCGGATGCGCTCGAGCGAGAAACGCGTGGCTTCGACCGGCGTCATGATGCGGATGTCGAGGCCGTTCGTGTCGTGATCCTTCAGGTAGCGTTCGACCTTCGCGATGATCTGCGCGTCGTGCGCACGCGCCGGATCGAGCCAGAACACGGCCGGAGCGCCGGTCGCGCGTGCGCGGTTGACCGCGAGCTTGACCCAGTCCTGCACCGGTGCGTCCTTCGTCTGGCACATGCGCCAGATGTCGCCCGCTTCCACGGCATGCTCGAGCAGCACGTTGCCCGCTTCGTCGGTCACGCGCACGACGCCGTCCGCCGGGATCTGGAACGTCTTGTCGTGCGAACCGTATTCTTCAGCCGCCTGCGCCATCAGGCCGACGTTCGGCACGCTGCCCATCGTGACCGGATCGAACGCGCCATGCTGCTTGCAGTCCTCGATCACGGCCTGGTAGACCCCTGCGTAGCAGCGGTCCGGAATTACGGCCTTCGCGTCGTACAGCTGGCCGTCCGGGCCCCACATGCCGCCCGAATCGCGGATCATCGCCGGCATCGATGCGTCGACGATCACGTCGCTCGGCACGTGCAGGTTCGTGATGCCCTTGTCCGAGTTGACCATCGCCAGGCGCGGACGCACTGCGTACTCAGCCTTGACGTCGGCTTCGATCGCTTCGCGCGTATCGGCCGGCAGGTCCTTCAGGCGCGCGTACAGGTCGCCGATGCCGTTGTTCGGGTTGAAGCCGACCTTCGCCAGCACGTCCGCGTGCTTCGCGAGCGCGTCGCGGTAGAACACCGACACGAAGTGACCGAACAGGATCGGGTCCGAGACCTTCATCATGGTCGCCTTCAGGTGCACCGAGAACAGCACGTCCTGCGCCTTCGCGTCGGCGATCTGCGCTTCGATGAAGCTGCGCAGCGCGTTGCGGCTCATCACCGACGCGTCGATCACTTCACCGGCCTTCACGGCCGTCTTTTCCTTCAGCACCTTCTTCGCGCCGTCGGTCGTCGTGAGTTCGATCTTCACGCTGCCGGCATCGGCGATCAGCGCCGACTTCTCGCTGCCGTAGAAATCGCCTTCGGTCATGTGCGCGACGTGGGCCTTCGACGTCGCCTTCCACGCGCCCATCTTGTGCGGATGCTTGCGTGCGTAGTTCTTGACCGACAGCGGCGCGCGGCGGTCGGAGTTGCCCTCGCGCAGCACCGGGTTCACCGCGCTGCCCTTGATCTTGTCGTAGCGGGCCTTGACCGCCTTCTCTTCGTCGGTCGACGGATCTTCCGGGTAGGCCGGCAGCTTGTAGCCCTGCGCCTGCAGTTCGGCGATCGCGGCCTTGAGCTGCGGCACCGATGCGCTGATGTTCGGCAGCTTGATGATGTTCGCTTCCGGCTTCAGCGTGAGCTGGCCCAGTTCGGCCAGATCGTCGGAACCCTTCTGCTCGGGCGGCAGGACGTCCGCGAATGCGGCGATGATGCGGCCGGCGAGCGAGATGTCGCGCGTTTCGACGGCGACGCCGGACGAGCGCGTGAAGGCCTTGACGATCGGCAGCAGCGAATAGGTCGCGAGCGCGGGCGCTTCGTCGGTGAGGGTGTAGATGATCTTGGGCGAAGTGGACATGGTCGATGCGTTGCTACGTGATTGTTGAACAGGGAGCGCCGGCGGGTAACCGGCGGGGAGCGACCGGGTCGGTCGCGAAAGGGGCGCGCCGGCTCAGCCGGGCGGTGGTGTTGCGAGGGCCGTCATGTTCTACCTTGCAGGGGCTCCGGGCCGCATCGCGGCGCCGCGGCCCGCATGCCGGACCGCCCTGCCAACAAACCTGCCATCCACGAAACGCTCCGGCGCCGGCAGTAGGCGCCGGGGCGGCCGGCAACCTGCCGGCCCACCCCGGAAGGGGTCTTACATGTTCTCGATCAGCACTTCACCGAAGCCCGAGCACGACACCTGCGTCGCCCCTTCCATCAGGCGCGCGAAGTCGTACGTGACGCGCTTCTGCAGGATCGACTTCTCCATCGCGGCGATGATCGTGTCGGCTGCTTCCGTCCAGCCGAGGTGGCGCAGCATCATTTCCGCCGACAGGATCTCGGAACCGGGGTTCACGTAATCCTTGCCCGCGTACTTCGGTGCGGTACCGTGCGTCGCTTCGAACATCGCGACCGAATCCGACAGGTTCGCGCCCGGCGCGATCCCGATGCCGCCGACCTGCGCGGCCAGCGCGTCGGAGATGTAGTCGCCGTTCAGGTTCAGCGTGGCGATCACGTCGTATTCGGCCGGGCGCAGCAGGATCTGCTGCAGGAACGCATCGGCGATCGAATCCTTGATCACGATCTCGTTGCCCGTCTTCGGGTTCTTCACGCGCATCCACGGGCCGCCGTCGATCAGCTCGCCGCCGAATTCCTTCTGCGCAAGCGCGTAGCCGGCGTCACGGAACAGGCCTTCCGTGAACTTCATGATGTTGCCCTTGTGCACCAGCGTGACCGACTTGCGATCGTTGTCGATCGCATACTGGATCGCCTTGCGCACGAGACGCTCGGTGCCTTCCGTCGACACGGGCTTGACGCCGATCCCCGAGGTTTCCGGGAAGCGGATCTTCTTCACGCCCATCTCGTCCTGCAGGAACTTGATCACCTTCTTCGCCTGCTCGGAGCCCGCGGCCCATTCGATGCCTGCGTAGATGTCTTCCGAGTTCTCGCGGAAGATCACCATGTCGATCTTCTGCGGCTCGCGCACCGGCGACGGCACGCCCTTGAAGTACTGCACCGGGCGCAGGCACACGTACAGGTCGAGTTCCTGGCGCAGCGCGACGTTCAGCGAACGGATGCCGCCGCCGACCGGGGTCGTGAGCGGCCCCTTGATCGACACCACGTATTCCTTCAGCACCTGCAGCGTTTCGTCCGGGAGCCACACGTCCGGACCGTACACCTTCGTCGCCTTCTCGCCCGCGAAAATCTCCATCCAGTGGATCTTGCGCTTGCCCTTGTAGGCATGCGCGACCGCAGCGTCGACGACCTTGATCATGACCGGCGTGATATCGAAGCCCGTACCGTCGCCTTCGATATAGGGAATGATCGGCTGATCGGAAACGTTGAGCGAGAAGTCCTTGTTGACGGTGATCTTGTCACCGCCTTCCGGAACCTTGATGTGCTGATACGGCATGATCGACTCCAGTGACGTGGCTGAGCAGGTGATGCTGGTCGAAGCTGCGCGCGCGGCGGGGGCGCGGCATGGCCACCCCGTGACGGCAACAGCGAGCCGCTATTCTAGCGCCCCAACCGGGCACTTCGGCATGAAGCGCGGCACTGCGTATCAAGACCCCACTTATGTCTTATATAAGACAGAGGACTTGCCGTTCCGTATTATGCATTAAGATTCCGCCATTTGCCATAGACCGCCCGCCCCCGCTTCCCGCGGCGCGCCGGGCGGACGCCTCGCCATGAACCTGATCGCCCTCAACAAGCCGTTCGGCACGATTTGCCAGTTTTCCGCGCACGAGACGCGCCCGTCGCTCGGCGACTGGGTAAAAACGCCCGGCGTCTACGCGGCCGGCCGGCTGGACGCGGACAGCGAGGGGCTGCTGCTGCTCACCGACGACGGCGCGCTGCAGGCGCGCATCGCCGAGCCGCGCCACAAGCTCGTCAAGCGCTACTGGGCGCAGGTCGAGGGGGCGCCCGGCCCCGCCGACCTGAAGGCGCTCGCACGCGGCGTCGACCTCGGCGACTACGTGACGCGTCCGTGCCGCGCCGAATTCATCGAACCGCCCGACACGCTGTGGCCGCGCAATCCGCCGATCCGCTACCGCGCCGCGATCCCGACGACGTGGATCGAGCTGGCGATCACCGAAGGCAAGAACCGGCAGGTGCGCCGGATGACGGCGGCCGTCGGCTTCCCGACGTTGCGCCTGGTGCGCGTCGGCATCGGCGCACTGGATATATTCGCGCTCGGCATTGCACCGGGAGAAACAATCGCACTGCCGCCGCGCGCGCCGTGGGACGGTTTCGCGCCCGCCGGATGACGAATTCGGGACGCGCGAATTTTTCGTCATCTTTTTCGTCAACCGGCTGCGAAGATCGCGCGTTAAACCACGCAGATGCCAACCTTAGCTATCCGGCATTGGCAGCCGAACCCGTGTTTGCGTCACGAAAGCGACGTTTTTATCGAATACGATTCGGCGCCCGCAGCGCAATGAGAAATTTCTCGAAGCGTCTGTCAACCGAAAGGTGGATGGCACCGTTAGACGACATGACTCCTATTGCCGGGTCATTTGGTTAATTAACTAAAGCTGAGGAACACAACATGAACAAACTGATCGCTGCTCTGGTCGCTGGTCTCTTCGCAACGGCTGCATTCGCACAAGCATCGGCTCCGGAAGCTGCTCCGGCTGCTGCTGAAGCTGCTTCGGCACCGGCTAAGCACGCTGCTAAGAAGCACCACGCAGCTAAGAAGCACCACAAGGCATCGAAGAAGGCTGCAGCGAGCGACGCAGCAGCACCGGCAGCTGCTTCGAACTAAGTAAGCTTGCTGTAATAAATAACGCAGTCAAGAACACGCAGTCTTGCCGTTCTTACGGCGTTGAAAGGCAGATCACCGCAAGGCGATCTGCCTTTTTCTTTTTGTGCCCGACGACACGCATCGCGTACCATGCGGGTCTCGTTTTCCAGATAGGAGCCTTGCTGTGCAATTCTCCCTGCGCTCGTCGCTCGGCCGCCTTGCGCGCGCCGCCGTGTTTCCCGCCGCGCTCGCCGTCATGGCGTTCGGCATGCAGGCCGCCAGCGCGCAAGTGCCGCCCGGCGCCAAGCAGCCGAGCGAATTCCCGCGCGTGAAGCTGCGCGCCGGCATGTACGTGATCGACGCGGCCGTCGCCGCGAACGACCCCGACCGCGAACAGGGGCTGATGTACCGTTCGCAGCTCGCGCCGAACGAAGGCATGCTGTTCGTGTTCAACGAGAACGCGGTGCATTGCTTCTGGATGAAGAACACGCTGATCCCGCTGTCGATCGCGTTCATCCGCGCGGACGGCACGATCACCGACATCGACGAGATGAAGGCCGAGACGACCGACAACCACTGCCCGCGCAACAACGGCGTCTATGCACTCGAAATGAGCAAGGGCTGGTTCGCCGCGAAGGGCATCAAGCCCGGCATGAAGCTCGAAGGCCTGCCGAAGGCCCAGTAACGGCCATTGTCGCGGCGCCGTGCCGCGCACCGACCGAAGCCGGCCGCCCGTTGCGCGCCGGCTTTTTTTTCGCCCGAAGGCGGTGGCGCCCGGCTTGATTCCGCCGCTGCCGGCCGCATCTGCAAAAGCCACGCGCAAGCGCTATGCTTTAAGTCTCGCTTGTCCAGCCCGGGCCGCCACTGTCGGCCCGCTTACATCCGAACCTAAGGAGGTTCACGTGCCCCGCAAAACCCCCATCGAGCGCTATCGAAATATCGGGATCAGCGCTCACATCGATGCCGGCAAAACCACGACGACCGAGCGCATCCTGTTTTACACCGGCGTGAGCCACAAGATCGGTGAAGTGCACGACGGCGCGGCCACGATGGACTGGATGGAGCAGGAGCAGGAACGCGGCATCACGATCACGTCGGCCGCGACCACGGCCTTCTGGAAGGGCATGGCCGGCAACTATCCGGAGCACCGGATCAACATCATCGACACCCCGGGCCACGTCGACTTCACCATCGAAGTCGAGCGCTCGATGCGCGTGCTCGACGGCGCGTGCATGGTCTACGACTCGGTCGGCGGCGTGCAGCCGCAGTCCGAGACCGTCTGGCGCCAGGCCAACAAGTACAAGGTGCCGCGTATCGCGTTCGTCAACAAGATGGACCGTATCGGCGCCGATTTCTTCCGCGTGCAGAAGCAGATCGGCGAGCGCCTGAAAGGCGTCGCCGTGCCGATCCAGATTCCGATCGGCGCGGAAGATCATTTCCAGGGCGTCGTCGATCTCGTGAAGATGAAGGCGATCGTGTGGGACGACGAAAGCCAGGGCGTGAAGTTCTCGTACGAGGACATCCCGGCGAACCTCGTCGAGCTCGCACACGAATGGCGCGAAAAGATGGTCGAGGCCGCGGCGGAAGCGAGCGAGGAACTGCTCGAGAAGTACCTGCACGACCATGAATCGCTGACCGAGGACGAGATCAAGGCCGCGCTGCGCAAGCGCACGATCGCGAACGAGATCGTGCCGATGCTGTGCGGCAGCGCGTTCAAGAACAAGGGCGTGCAGGCGATGCTCGACGCGGTGATCGACTACCTGCCGTCGCCGGTCGACGTGCCGGCGATTCTCGGCCACGACTTCGCCGATCCGGAAAAGCCGGCGGAACGCCATCCGAGCGATGACGAGCCGTTCTCGTCGCTCGCGTTCAAGATCATGACCGACCCGTTCGTCGGCCAGCTGATCTTCTTCCGCGTGTATTCGGGTGTCGTCGAATCCGGCGACACGGTGCTCAACGCGACCAAGGACAAGAAGGAACGGCTCGGCCGGATCCTGCAGATGCATGCGAACGAGCGCAAGGAAATCAAGGAAGTGCGCGCGGGCGACATCGCGGCGGCCGTCGGCCTGAAGGAAGCGACCACCGGCGACACGCTGTGCGATCCGGCGAAGCCGATCATCCTCGAGAAGATGGAATTCCCGGAGCCGGTGATCTCGCAGGCCGTCGAGCCGAAGACGAAGGCCGACCAGGAAAAGATGGGCCTGGCGCTGAACCGCCTCGCGCAGGAAGATCCGTCGTTCCGCGTGCAGACCGACGAAGAATCCGGCCAGACGATCATTTCGGGGATGGGCGAGCTTCACCTCGAAATCCTGGTCGACCGGATGAAGCGCGAATTCGGCGTCGAGGCGACGGTCGGCAAGCCGCAGGTCGCGTATCGCGAGACGGTGCGCACGACGGCGTCCGACGTCGAGGGCAAGTTCGTCAAGCAGTCGGGTGGTCGCGGCCAGTACGGCCACGCGGTGATCACGCTCGAGCCGAACCCCGGCAAGGGCTACGAGTTCCTCGACGAGATCAAGGGCGGCGTGATTCCGCGCGAATTCATCCCGGCCGTCGACAAGGGCATCACCGAGACGCTGAAGAGCGGCGTGCTCGCGGGCTACCCGGTCGTCGACGTGAAAGTGCATCTGACGTTCGGCTCGTACCACGACGTCGACTCGAACGAAAACGCGTTCCGGATGGCCGGCTCGATGGCGTTCAAGGAAGCGATGCGCAAGGCAAAGCCCGTGCTGCTCGAGCCGATGATGGCCGTCGAGGTCGAGACGCCCGAGGACTTCATGGGCAACGTGATGGGCGACCTGTCGAGCCGGCGCGGCATCGTGCAGGGGATGGAGGACATCGCGGGAGGCGGCGGCAAGCTGGTGCGTGCCGAGGTGCCGCTCGCGGAGATGTTCGGCTATTCGACGTCGCTGCGCTCGGCCACGCAGGGCCGTGCGACGTACACGATGGAGTTCAAGCACTACGCGGAAACGCCGGCGAACGTGTCGGAAGCCGTGATCAACGCGAAAGTGAAGTAAGCGCGGCGCGCTCGCGCGCTGCTGCTTGCAGGCAAGGCCCGTCCGGTTCCGGACGGGCCTTTTTTTCATTCGCGCGCACCGTGCACGCGGCCTTTTTTGAGCGGCACGCCCCGCTTTTTTTTCGCGTGCCACAATGCATCGCGATTCATCAGATGGAACCATCCCGATGCCGCCCACCCCTGCCCTGCGCCGCCTGCTGATCCTCTATGCCGGCCTGATCGCCGCGAACGCCGCCGTCTGGCTGTGGGCGCTCGCCGTGTTGCGCGACCATCCGCTGCTGCTCGGCACCGCGGCAATCGCGTACGGGCTCGGGCTGCGTCATGCGGTCGACGCCGATCACATCGCCGCGATCGACGTTGCGACGCGCAAGCTGATGCAGGAAGGCCAGCGTCCGGTGAGCGTCGGGCTGTTCTTCTCGCTCGGCCATTCGACGATCGTGATCGCCGCGACGCTCGGCATCGCGCTGACCGCGTTCGCGCTGCGCGACCGGTTCGATGCATTCCGCGAGATCGGCGGCACGATCGGCACGGCGGTATCGGCCACCTTCCTGCTCGTGCTCGCGTGCGTAAACCTGGTGATCCTGCGCGACGTGTGGCGGCGCTATCGCGGCACGCACGGACACGCACACGATGCCGCGCATGTGCACCGCCCTGCCGGACTCGTGTCCCGGCTGCTGCGTCCGCTGTTCCGGTTCGTGTCGAAGAGCTGGCACATGTACCCGGTCGGCGTGTTGTTCGGACTAGGTTTCGATACTGCAACCGAAATCGGCCTGCTCGCGATCGCCGCCGCGCAGGCGAGCCAGGGGCTGCCGGTCTATACGGTCATGCTGTTTCCCGCGCTTTTCACCGCCGGCATGACGCTGATCGACTCGACCGACAACGTGCTGATGATTCACGCGTACGGCTGGGCGATGGACGATCCGCAGCGCAAGCTGCTCTACAACGCGAGCATCACGTTCGTGTCGGCGGCCGTCGCGCTGGCGATCGGCGGGATCGAGGCGGCCGGCCTGCTGGCCGACAAGCTGTCTCTGACAGGCCCCGTGCGCGACGCGCTCGATGCGCTCGGCGAACGCTTCGGCTCGATCGGCTACGGCATCGTCGCCCTGTTCCTCGTCTGCTGGATCGCGTCGATCCTGTTCCACCGCTGGCAGCGCGCGGCCGATGCGCCTGCGCGCTGAACATAGCTCAGACGTTTCATTCCGGAAACAAAACTCCCCCCCAAGACGTGGCAGGCGCCGTCGCGCGCTCGCGCGCGCCTTGCGCGACGGGCGCAAGCGGCCGGTGGCACGGATCTCGCAGATAGGGATTCGCACGGCGGGCCCGCATACCGTTCCGCGCTCGCGGCTGGCGTCCAGCGCCCGCCCGAAAGCGATCGGCTGCCGACAGGACTACGAACCTTTACCGGCTCCCTGCACCACACCTAGGTAACCGCGCGGCGACGAGGCATCGCGCGCATGGGGAGGCCATGATGCTCAAGAAGAAACAACCGTTCCGTACGCCGGGACGGCGCTATCGCGCAACCTTGTTCGCCGCAGCCGCGTTCGCGTGCTGCTGCTCGTATGCTGTCGCACAGGATGCGACACCGGACGCCGCGGCCAATGCAGTAGCCAGCGCGGACGCCATCATGACGCTGGTCGACGACGCTTCGCCGTGCAAAGCCAATCCGGCTGCGTGCGCGGTGCACGTGTTCGCCGGCGGGCGCGTTGGCGGAAATGGCGCAGGCTCGGGCGGCAATGACAGCGGCGGCAGCCCCGCTAGCGGAAATGGCAACGCTAGCGGTAGCGGCAACAACGGGAACGGTACCGTCGGACCTGCTGGTGTCGGCGGAACGACAAGCGGAACATCCGGCGGCACGAGTGGTACGGGCGGCTCGGGCCGCGGAGGCAATGCGTCTGGCAGCGGGGGTTCGGGTGGAGGGTCTTCCGGAGGCGGCACTTCGGGGGGCGGGACTTCGGGAGGCGGTACTTCGGGAGGCGGCACTTCCGGTGGCGGGACTTCCGGTGGCGGGACTTCCGGAGGCGGTACTTCGGGAGGCGGGACTTCCGGTGGCGGCACTTCCGGTGGCGGCACTTCCGGTGGCGGTACTTCCGGGGGCGGTACTTCCGGGGGCGGTACTTCCGGGGGCGGTACTTCCGGGGGCGGTACTTCCGGGGGCGGTACTTCCGGGGGCGGTACTTCCGGGGGCGGAGGCCATGGTGGACACGGAGGCGGCGGCGACGGTGACGGCGGTGGGCACGGCGACGGTGGTGGCCATGGCGACGGTGGCGGTCACGGCGACGGTGGTGGCCATGGCGACGGTGGCGGTCACGGCGACGGTGGTGGCCATGGCGACGGCGGTGGTCACGGCGACGGTGGTGGCCACGGCGACGGTGGTGGCCACGGCGACGGTGGTGGCCATGGCGACGGCGGTGGTCACGGCGACGGTGGTGGTCACGGCGACGGCGGTGGTCACGGCGACGGTGGTGGCCACGGCGACGGTGGTGGCCATGGCAACGGTGGTGGCCATGGCGACGGCGGTGGTCACGGCAACGGTGGTGGCCACGGCGACGGTGGTGGCCACGGCGACGGTGGTGGCCATGGCAACGGTGGTGGCCACGGCGACGGTGGTGGCCACGGCGACGGTGGTGGCCATGGCAACGGTGGTGGCCACGGCAACGGTGGCGGCCATGGCGACGGCGGTGGTCACGGCGACGGCGGTGGTCACGGCAACGGTGGTGGCCACGGCGACGGCGGTGGCCACGGCAACGGTGGCGGCCATGGCGACGGTGGTGGCCACGGCAACGGTGGTGGCCACGGCAACGGTGGCGGCCATGGCGACGGCGGTGGTCACGGCAACGGTGACGGCGGCGGCCATGGCACCGGTGGTCACGGCAATGGCGGTGGCAATGGCAATGGCAACGGCAGTGGTGGCGCTGGCAACGGTGGTGCCAATGGCGTTGGCAACGGCAATGGCGGCGGTCACGGCAACGGCGGCTCGTCCGGCGGCAACCACTGACCGGACGCGTTGCCCGACCGGGTGCCGTCAGAGCATCTCGAGCGCGCGCTTGCTGCGCGGCGGACGGAAATATGCGTCAAGCTGCGCGCGCTCGTCATCGCTCAATTCGAAATCGAGCGCGGCCCGGTTGTCGCGCACGTGTTCGAGCCGCGACGCCTTCGGGATCGCGAACACCCCCGGCTGCGCGAGCACCCACGCGAGCGCGACGCGCATCACCGACACGCCGCGCTGCCGCGCGATCTCGTCGAGCGGCGAGTGCTTCGGCAGCCGCCCGTGATCGACCGGACTGTAGGCCATCGCCGGCATCCGGTGCTCGGCAAGCCACGGCAGCAGGTCGAACTCGGGGCCGCGCCGCGCGATGTTGTAAAGGATCTGGTTGGTCGCGCACGCGCCGCCACCGGCTTCATCGACGAGCTCGGCCATGTCGGCCGTATCGAAGTTGCTGACGCCCCAGTGGCGGATCTTGCCCGCGCGCTGCAGCGCCTCGAAGCCTTCGACCGTCTCCTCGAGCGGCACCGAGCCGCGCCAGTGCAGCAGGTACAGGTCGAGCCGATCGGTACGCAGGCGCTTGAGGCTCGCGTCGCATGCGGCGACGACGCCGCGCCGGCTCGCATGGTGCGGATAAACCTTGCTGACGAGGAACACGTCGTCGCGCAAGCCCGCGAGTGCTTCGCCGACCAGCTCCTCGGTCGCGCCGTCGCCATACATCTCGGCCGTATCGACCAGCGTCATCCCGAGCGCGACGCCTTCGCGCAACGCCGCGATCTCGTCCGCGCGCCGGGCGGGCCGTTCGCCCATTTCCCATGTGCCCAGGCCAAGCTTCGGAATCGTCTCGCCATCCGGCAGGACGACCGTGGCGATCGTGTCTGTCATGCGTTCCTCGTTGCGGATTCGTGGCCGCGCACCGCGGCCCAGCCATGGAATACGACGCATCAGTGTAGTCAATCGACGCGCCATTCACCTATTGCACGGCAAAAACCGGCTATAACGGCGCCACGTGATGACTTAGAATGGCCGCAATCAGATCGATACCCACTCCATGAAGGCATCCACGGACGACCGCTGGCAGGACCTGCGCCCCGACCCCGACAACGACACGCCGCTCTACCTGCAGCTCGCCCGCAAGCTCGGCGACGCGATCCACGACAACCGCTGGACAGCCGGCGAGGCCCTGCCGTCGGAGCGCGTGCTGTCCGATGCGCTCGGCGTCTCGCGCATCACCGCGCGCAAGGCGATCGCGCTGCTCGTCGAACAAGGCCTGATTCGCCGCACGCAGGGCGCGGGCAATTTCATCCAGCCGCGCTACGAAGATCCGCTGTCGCGGCTGTCGAGCTTCAGCGAAATGCTCGAACGGCGCGGCTTCAAGCCGAGCTCGCAATGGCTCGCGCGCGAGATCCAGCCGGCGAACCGCGACGAAGTGATCCAGCTCGGGCTGTCGCCGGCCGCATCGGTTACGCGCCTGAAACGCCTGCGCCTCGCCGACGGCATCGTGATGGCCGTCGAGAATTCGACGTTCCCCGCGACGCTGATCCCCGATCCGCAGGCGATCGGCGGCTCGCTGTACAGCTATCTCGAAGCGCGCGGCACGCCGATCGTGCGCGCGCTGCAGCATTTCCGCGCGGTCAACGCGACCGACGAGATTGCCGAGCAGATGGGCATCGCGCCGCACGACGCGCTGCTGCTGATCACACGAATCGGCTATACGTCGGACCAGCGCGCGATCGAACTGACCGATACCTACTGCCGCAACGACTACTACGACTTCGTCGTCGAGCTGCGCAAGTAACGCCCGCCGCGCGGCCGGCCCTCACAGCCAGCGCGCGTCGTCGGTGCCGAGCGGCACGGGCGGGCGCGCAAGCGACGGCGGGGTCGCCGACAACCGCTCGGCCGGCCGTACCGCGTCGAGCGTGCCGAACGGCGACGCGATGCGCTCGATCCGGTCGCTCACGTCGGTGCGCGCGAAATCGAGTGCCTGCAGGCCGTCCGGCACGATGCCGAACGACTGCAGCCAGCGTCCCGTCTGCGCGAGCGACAGCCGCACGTGCCAGCTTCCCCCTTCGCGCGCCCGGCGCGCGAGCGCGATCATCGCGCCGAACGCCGCGAGATAGCCCGTTGCATGATCGAGCGCCTGGCACGGCAGGTGGCGCGGCCCGTCCGCGTGCGCAGCCTGCTGCTCCTGCCATGCGATCCCGCTCGCCGACTGCACGAGGCTGTCGAAGCCGCGCCGCTGCGCCCACGGCCCCGCATGCCCGTACGCGGATATCGATACGTACACGATGCCGGGCCGCCGCATCGCCAGCGCATGCGGCGCGAAGCCGCGCGCCGCGAGCGCGCCGGGCCGGTACGACTGCAGGAACACATCCGCGTCGTGTGCGAGCCCGTGCAGCGTATCGATGCCCGCCGCATCGCGCAGGTCGATCCACGTCGAACGCTTGCCGCGCCCGTTGTCGATCACGAGCGGCGCGATGTTCGGCAGGTGCGGGCCGTTGACGAGCAGCGTCTGCGCGCCGTGCGACGCCAGCGTGCGGCCCGCGACCGGCCCCGCGATGATGCGCGTGAGATCGAGCACGCGCACTCCCGTGAGCGGCTGGCCCGCTTCGCCGCGGCCGATCGGCTCGACCGGCGCGTCGCCGATCCGCTCGATCTCGAACAGCGGCAGCGACGCGATCGCGCGCGCCTGCTCGAGTGACGCCCACTCGTCAGGTGTTCTGATCAATGCCGCGCACAGCCCGGACTCGGCCAGCGCAGTATCGAGTGCCGCGCCGTCCCGCGTGCGGATCGCCGCGGCGACATCGTCCCGCTGCGCGCTGCAGCCAAGTACGTCGAGAATACCGTTCAGGTGATGCGGGAAGTTCGCGTGCAGCTGGATCCAGCGGCCGTCGCCCGTCTCGAAGAAGCCCGTCACCGGATGACGCAACTCCGGCGGCGGACCATCGTCCACGCGCAGGTAGCGTTCGCTGCGGAATGCGATGAGCGCGTCGCGCACCGACACGTCGACGGATTGCGCGACGCCCGTGCGAAGCCGGTGGCATTCGGCCGCCGCGAGCCCGGCTGCCGCGATCGTCGCCGCGGCCAGCGTGCCGACGCGGAAGGTCGACGGCAGCGTCGGGTCCTGCCCCGTCACGGTCGCTCGGGCCAGCGCGCCGGGGCCGCCGTGTGCGAGCCGCCACAGATGCGCCAGCGCGAGTTCGGGTGTCATGGCGGAATGGGCGATGAGGAAGACAAGATCGAGTCTAGGATCGGCGGCGGCCGCGAGCAATCCTGATTGCGCGAATCGAAACATCGCGCGGTCGTATCCCCTGCGTTCCGGCAGAAGCGGCCGACATCACACCATTCCGTGAGCAGGAAGCCTGCCAGTACCCTCGACACCGGCGTGCCTCCAGCACAGGTGAACCGCGACCTGCTGCGCTCACTACCGGATCGCGCAACCGGGCACCGCTACCATCACGCGGACAGCGTGCGGCTGCCCGCACGCTGCCGCGCCGACGCGAAACGCTCGCGCGCCAGCGTCGAACGTTCGCTCGACCGGGACGTACCGGAGCCGGACTCGCCGATCACGCGGATCGCCGCATGACCACACGGCCGACTGGATCACGCATCCGCTCGAACAATGCACGGACGGAGCACTGATCCAGCCCCGGGCGCGCTACGTCGGCAGCGAAACGGGCGCATGACGCCGGCCGTCGCGCCACGCGACGAGCGGCCTCCACCACGCCTGCGCGGCGCGCCTCGCCGGCACCTCGAGCGGACCGAACGCGAACGTCGCACGCTGCGACCCCGCGCTGACCCATACGCGCATGCCGGGCATCAGCATCAACGAAGCCCCGGCACCGAGCCAGTGATCGTCGTGTCGCCCCTCGATCGTCACCCAGACTTCACCCTCGGCCACCTCCAGCGAGGTGCGATCGACGATCCGCCACCGACCGGCCGGCTCGTCGCCATCGATCACATAAAGTCGCAGTTCGCGCATGGCAGCCTCCTGGTCGCACGGGTCCGATGGCATCAGTATTTCTGACAGCGGCAGCACACGGACAGATACGGCTGCAGACACTTTTGGCTGAACTGTACTGGTCATTCGACGGGGACGGGCACCGCCGGCCGGACTGCGCACCGCCCTTGCGCCGAAGCTGCACGGCGCAATGGCTTTCCCTACAATGTCGGCTGTCCCGCGCCACCATCCCGCCCCCATGTTCCAGCGCCCGCCTGCCGCCGCTCCCGGCGAAAAGAACCTCACCGTGATGCTCTGGCTCGTCGCAACGGGCTTCTTCATGCAGACGCTCGATGCGACGATCGTCAACACGGCGCTGCCGTCGATGGCCGCGAGCCTCGGCGAATCGCCGCTGCGCATGCAGTCGGTCGTGATCGCGTACTCGCTGACGATGGCGGTGATGATCCCGGTCTCGGGCTGGCTCGCCGATACCTTCGGCACGCGGCGCGTGTTCTTCAGCGCGATCCTGGTGTTCTCGCTCGGGTCGCTGCTGTGCGCGAATGCGCATACGCTCACGCAACTTGTCGCGTTCCGCGTCGTGCAGGGGGTCGGCGGCGCGATGCTGCTGCCGGTCGGACGGCTCGCGGTGCTGCGTACCTTTCCGGCCGAGCGCTACCTGGCCGCGCTGTCGTTCGTCGCGATTCCCGGCCTGATCGGCCCGCTGATCGGGCCGACGCTCGGCGGCTGGCTCGTGAAGATCGCGTCGTGGCACTGGATCTTCCTGATCAACGTGCCGGTCGGCGTCGCGGGCTGCATCGCAACCTTCTATTCGATGCCCGATTCGCGCAACCCGGCCGTCGGCCGCTTCGACCTGAAGGGCTATCTGCTGCTGACGATCGGCATGGTCGCGATTTCGCTGTCGCTCGACGGGCTCGCCGATCTCGGGATGCAGCACGCGGCCGTGCTCGTGCTGCTGATCCTGAGCCTCGCGTGCTTCGTCGCGTACGGGCTGTATGCGGTGCGCGCGCCGCAACCGATCTTCTCGCTCGAGCTGTTCCGGATCCACACGTTCAGCGTCGGGCTGCTCGGCAACCTGTTCGCGCGGATCGGCAGCGGCGCGATGCCGTACCTGATTCCGCTGCTGCTGCAGGTGAGCCTCGGCTACTCGGCCTTCGAGGCCGGGCTGATGATGCTGCCGGTGGCCGCCGCCGGAATGTTCTCGAAGCGGATCATCACGCGCCTGATCACGCGGCACGGCTACCGCAAGGTGCTGCTCGCGAACACGATCATGGTCGGCGTGATGATGGCGAGCTTCGCGCTGATGCGCGACACGGTGCCCGTCTGGGTGAAGGTCGTGCATCTCGCGCTGTTCGGCGGCTTCAACTCGATGCAGTTCACCGCGATGAACACGCTGACGCTGAAGGATCTCGGCACGGGCGGTGCGAGCAGCGGCAACAGCCTGTTCTCGCTCGTGCAGATGCTGTCGATGAGCCTCGGCGTCACGGTGGCAGGCGCGCTGCTCGCGACGTTCACGGGCATGCTGCGCACCGTGACGCCGAGCAACACGCTGCCGGCATTCCATGCGACGTTCATCTGCGTCGGGATCATCACGGCGGCTTCCGCGTGGATCTTCGCGCAGCTCGCGCCCGAGATCCGCAGCACCGCGCGCAAGACCGACCCGTCCGAACGCGCGTGATGCGTGGCGCGCGCCGAACCGGGTCGGCACGCACCATCACGGTGCAGCGCGGCCCCGCGACGCGCATCTGAAACGCCGACGATGCCCCGCGGCTCGGCCGCGCGACGCGTCGCCGCACGCGATACGACGCCGTGCACGCTTCTTGCTCGCCTATTCTCTAGGTAAACTGGCAGTCTTCCTTCGGCCGACATCATGAGCATGATCGAAATCGATCCCCCCGGCTTTCAGCCGCCCCGCCCCGTCGCGGGCGACGACGGGAACCGGCGCACCGTGCTGTACGGCGGCTACACCGTGTTCAGCGTGTTCCAGCCCGTTTTCTCGGTGTCGCACCGCCGCGCGATCGGCTATCACGCGTCGCTGCGTGCACACGACGAGGAAAGCCACCAGGTGGCGTCGCACGAGGTGTTCACGCAGGCGGCGCGGCGCGGCGACCTGCTCGAGCTCGGCCGGCTCGCCGAATCGCTGCATCTCGGCAACTTCCACGCCTTCGACAGCCATGACGAATGGCTCTTCCTGAGCCTGCATCCGGCCGCGCTGATGGACACCGTCTACAGCGACGCGCTGCTCGCGAACCTGAAGGCGCTCGGGCTGCCGCCGCACCGCGTGGTGCTCGAGGTGCCCGAGCAGGCGGGCGGCGAGACGCCGCGCTACGCGGCGATCGTCGACGGGCTGCGCAAGGCCGGCTTCCTGATCGCACTGGTCGGATTCGGCGCGAAGCATTCGAACATCGACCGCGTGTGGCACCTGCATCCCGACATCGTCACGCTCGACCGCGGCATTCTCGCGCAGGCGAGCGAGCACTCACATCTCGAACGCGTGCTGCCGGGGCTCGTGTCGCTGCTGCACGAATCCGGGCAGCTCGTGCTGATGGGCGGGCTCGCGACCGAGCGCGACGCGCTGATCGCACTGGAGTGCGACGTCGATTTCGTGCAAGGCCAGTACTTTGCGGGGCCGAGCGTCGAACCGGTGCAGCCGCAGGCCGCCGCGGGCTGCATGGACACGCTGTCGGCCGCGTTGCGGCTGCGCGTCGCGGAACGCGAGCGCACGCAGGCGGAACGGCTCGCACCGTACGTCGCGGCGCTCGAGGAAGCGAGCCGCAAGCTCGGCGCGGGCGAGCCGCTCACCGACGCGGCTGCCGTCGTACTCGGGCTGCCCGAGACCGCGCGCTGCTTCCTGCTCGACGCATCGGGGCGCCAGATCGGCGACAACGTGCTCGCACGCGGCAGCGTCTCGCAGCGCGCGAAGCGCTTCCGGCCGCTGCTGCACTCCGAAGGCGCGAGCTGGGAACGTCGCCCGTACTTCATCGACGCGATGCGCGCACCGGGCCGCGTGCACCTGACGTCGCCCTACCTGTCGATCAACGAGGCGCACCTGTGCGTGACCGCGTCGATCGCCGCGCCGGTCGCGACCGGCATGCAGGTGCTCTGCGTCGACATCAACTGGGAAGCGGCACTCAACCGCGAATGAACGCGCCGCCGCACCGCCTTACCTAGGCGGCGGCGGTCTTGCGTACGATCAGCCGGTGCACGCGCTTGCCGGACGATGCGCTGACGACCTCGTGCTCGTCGATCACCTGCGTGCCGGCGCCCAGCGCCGCCCGCATCCGCGCCGAATCGAGCGGCGTGTAGAGGCGGCCGCGCTCGTCGCGCAGCGCGCCGGTTCCGGCCACCCGCCAGCTCATGTACAACGTGCCGCCCGGCATCAGCAGCTCGGCCAGCCGCGCGGCGGCGGCGGCCGCTTCCGCCTGTTCGAGATGCATGACGACCGTTTCGCACAGCACGTTGCGAAACGCGCCGGACGGCACGCCGGCCAGCGCCGGCAGCGCGGCCAGCTCGAAGGTGAGGTCCGGATGGCGGCGTCGCGCCTCGTCGAGCAGCGCGGCGCTCGCGTCGTAGCCGCGCACGTCGAAGCCGCGCGACGCGAGCCAGGCCGTATCGCGCCCGGCCCCGCAGCCGACGTCCGCGGTCGGCCCCGGCGAGAAATGCTGCTCCAGCAGCGCGTACATGTCGTCGGGCGCAGCCTGGTCGAGCCAGTCCTGCGCGTATTGCGCGGCATGGGCGTCGTAGGCATCGAGAGTCGGGCGATCCACCATGGTGACGGCTCCGCATAGGCGTCGTATGACGCACTCCGCATCTTAGCCGTTGCGCCTCCCGTGCGGCACCTCGCGCGACGGGCTGCGCCGCCCCTACGCGGCCCGCACGTCGCCCGCGCGCGGCGCCTGCGCGGTCAGCTCGGCCCACAGCGCATCGCCGCGCCAGGCCGGGCGCGCCGCCGCACGTTCCGTGTCGTGCACGAGCGCGCACAGTCGCGCATTGACGGGCGCGTGCCCGCCGAAGTGCGCGGCCAGCCGCACGACCTCGCCGTTGATCCACTCGACTTCCGTCGCCCGCCCCGCCGCAAGATCGTCGGACATCGACGAACGCGCGAGCGGGTCGATCGCGAGCATCCGGCCGCCGAGCACGCAAAACGCCGGATCGGGCAAGTCGAGCACGGCCGGGAGCCACCCGGCCGGCAACGGCGTCAGCCGCGCGGGCCGGATCGCGGCCCGCGCCAGCCAGTGCAGCGCTTCGCGCTGCGCTAGCGCAACACAGCGCCGGTACGCGCGTTGCGCAAGTTCGTCGCGCAGCGGCAGGTTCGCGAGCGCGTTGACCGCGTTGTTCAGGTTGAGCAGCAGCTTCGCCCATTGCACGGCCCGCATGTCGCGGTGCAGCACGAGCGGCAGCCCGGCGCGCGCGAATGCGTCGGCGAACGGCGTCAGCGCGGGGGAGGCTTCGGCCGCCAGCGCACCGGCCGAACCCTGGTGAAACGCACCGGGCTCGCGCTCGATCACGTTGAACGGCACCATGCCGGCCAGCACGGTGGCATGTGGCAGGGCTTCGCGCAGCACGTCGGCGTTGTGCAGGCCGTTCTGGAAACTGATCACGACCGTGCCGGGCCGCAGCACGCCGGCAAGCTGCACCGCGGCCTCACGCGTCGCGGCCGATTTCACCGCCACGAGCACGAGCCGCGCGGCGGCCGCAGCCGCCGGATCGGTCTCGAACACGACGTCGGCCGGCGCGAGCGTTGCGCGATAGCCGCGCTGGTCAGTCAGCGTCAACCCGTGCCGATGAATCGCGTCACCGATCCGTGCGCGGCCGACGAGCGTCACATGCGTGCCGGCCGCCGCAAGCCGGCCACCGAGATAGCAGCCGACGGCGCCCGCGCCGAACACGCAAACCGGGGTGTCAGACATGCGAATGCGCGCCGCCGTGCACGGGGCCGGCCCGACGCTCGACTTCGCGGCGCACGTCACCGCGCAGCCCCGCGAAGAACGCGACCTCGGCAACGACGAACAGCGGCCCGACCATCAGGCCGACCAGATCGTCGACGAACGCGGGCTTGCGCCCCTCGAACCAGTGCCCGACGAACTGCACGATCCAGCCGACGACGAACGCGCCGATGCCGATCGCGAGCCATTGCGCGGTCGGCAGCGACGCGAGCGCCTGTGCGGCCCACAGGCCGAGCGCGAACAGCGCGATCATCACGATCCCGAACCGCAGGTCGAGACGCAGGTAGAACACCGCGAACGCGACGGCCAGCAGCAGCGCCGGCGACAGCGCGATGCCGGCCAGCATCCCGAGCGCCGGCCTCGACAGCAGCACCTCGACCGCGAACACGATCATCGGAATGCCGACCAGATGCGTCGCGATGTTGCGCGCGTCGCGATGGTAGGCCGCATACTGGGAAAGATGGTCTTCGAGGGTCTTCATCGCGTCTCCTGATCGGTTATTGAGCGCTATGATGCGCGTCACGCCCGAGAACCTCTGTCAGCTACCCGACATCGCGTGCCCATGCCTGCCTCGCTCGCCCCGTACCTGCCGCAGATCGAAGCGAACCCGTGGTTCGCCGCGCTGCCGCCCGCGCTGCGCGCCGACCTGATCGCGCGCGCGACGCTGCGCCGTCTGCCGGCCGGTCATGCGTTGTTCCGGCGCGGCGACCCGCCATGCGGGCTGTACGCGGTACTGGCCGGTTCACTCACGATAGGTGCGGTCGACCCGCAGGGCAAGGAAGCGCTGCTGACGGTGGCCGAGCCCGTCACCTGGTTCGGCGAAATCGCGCTGTTCGACGGCCAGCCGCGCACGCACGACGCGATCGCCCTCGACGACGCGCTGCTGCTGCACGTCCCGCAGGCCGCGCTGCTCGCGATCCTCGACGCGACGCCGCAATACTGGCGGCAATTCGCGCTGCTGATGGCGCAGAAACTGCGCCTGAGCTTCCTGACCGTCGAATCGATGAGCGTGATGCCGGCCGCGCAGCGGCTCGCCGCCCGGCTGCTGATGATCGCCGACGGCTACGGCGGAATCAGCGCCGGCCGCACCCGCATCCGGCTGTCGCAGGAAAAGCTCGCGGCGATGCTGTCGCTGACGCGGCAGACCACCAACCAGTTGCTGAAGGCGCTACAGGCCGACGGCGTCGTGCGGCTGCACGTCGGCGCGATCGAGCTCGTCGACGTCGATGCGCTACGGCGCGCGAGCGGGTTGCCCGACGGCATGCGCTGAGGTTCAGCACCACCGCCACGCGGCCTCCCCACCGTCACCGCGTTGCGCTATCGTGGCGGCTCGTCCGTTCTTCCGCCCGCACCGCCTTGAGCACGTCGACCGCCTCCGCTTCCTCCCGCCATCCGTGGCCGGTGTTCATCGCGTTCCTGCGGCTCGGCCTCACGTCGTTCGGCGGCCCGGTCGCGCATCTCGGCTACTTCCGCACCGAATTCGTCACGCGGCGCGGCTGGCTCACCGAGCGCACGTACGCGGATCTCGTCGGGCTGTGCCAGTTCCTGCCGGGGCCCGCGAGCAGCCAGGTCGGGATGGCGATCGGCCTCGCGCGCGCCGGCTACGCGGGCATGTTCGCCGCATGGCTCGGCTTCACGCTGCCGTCGGCGCTGCTGATGATGCTGTTCGCGCTCGGCGTGCATGCAACGGGCGCGCCGATCGAAGCCGGCGCACTGCACGGGCTGCGCATCGTGTCGGTCGCCGTGATCGCGCAAGCCGTGTGGGGCATGGCGCGCACGCTGTGCCCGGATGCGCGCCGCGTCACGCTGATGGCCGCGGCCGCCTGCGTGGCGCTGCTCGCACCGGCCGCGTGGACCCAGGTCGCGGTGATCGTCGCGGCCGGGTTGGCCGGCCTCGTGCTGCTGCCGCAGCCGGCACGCGACGCGCACGAACCGTTGCCGCTGCACGTGTCGCCTCGCGCGGGCGTGCTGTGGCTCACGCTGTTCGCGGCGCTCCTCGTCGTCCTGCCGTTCGCGGCCCGCGCGCTGCGCCCCGACACGCTTGCCGTCGTCGATGCGTTCTTTCGCACGGGGGCGCTCGTGTTCGGCGGCGGCCACGTGGTGCTGCCGCTGCTGCAGGCGGCCGTGGTCGCACCCGGCTGGGTCGGCGATGCGGCGTTCCTGGCCGGATATGGCGTCGCGCAGGCCGTGCCGGGGCCGCTGTTCACGTTCTCGGCGTTCCTCGGCGCATCGCTGCACCACGCGCCGAACGGCTGGCTCGGCGGCACGATCGCGCTGGTGTCGATCTTCGCGCCGTCGTTCCTGCTGGTGGCCGGCACCGCGCCGTTCTGGGAACGCCTGCGCCGCAGCACGCGGATGCAGGGCGCGCTCGCGGGCGTGAACGCGGCCGTCGTCGGGCTGCTGGTCGCCGCGCTCTATCACCCGGTCTGGACCGACACGATCGTGGCGCCGCATGATCTGGCCGCCGCGCTCGTCGCATTCGTCGCGCTGGTGTTCTGGCGCGTGCCGCCGTGGGCCGTCGTGATCGCGAGCGCCGGGCTCGGGTGGGGGTTCGGCCTGCTGGCCTGATCGGGCACGCGCGGCACGTTCGCAGGCGACGAAAAACAAAAAGCCCTCGCTTCGAGGGCTTTTTGCTGGGTGCCGCGCGCCGTAGCGGCGCGCAGGCGCCGGACCTTACGCGAAGTTCTTCGCTGCGAAGTCCCAGTTCACGATGTTCCAGAACGCTTCGACGAACTTCGGACGTGCGTTGCGGTAGTCGATGTAGTACGCGTGTTCCCACACGTCGATCGTCAGCAGTGCCTTGTCGGCGGTCGTCAGCGGCGTTGCTGCGTTGCTCGTCGACACGATGTCGAGCGAACCGTCAGCCTTCTTCACGAGCCATGCCCAGCCCGAGCCGAACGTGCCGACTGCAGCCTTCGTGAACGCTTCCTTGAATGCGTCGTACGAACCCCACTTCGCGTTGATCGCGTCGCCCAGCGCGCCCGTCGGTGCGCCGCCGCCGTTCGGCGACAGGCTGTTCCAGAAGAACGTGTGGTTCCAGATTTGCGCGGCGTTGTTGAAGATGCCGCCCGACGACTTCTTCACGATCTCTTCCAGCGACAGGTTTTCGAATTCCGTGCCCGGGATCAGATTGTTCAGGTTCGTCACATAAGCCTGATGGTGCTTGCCGTAGTGGTACTGGATCGTCTCGAGCGAGATGGTCGGCGCGAGTGCGTCTTCAGCGTACGGGAGCGGCGGGAGCGTATGAGCCATGGCGATTCCTTCGTTGAGTATGTAGGGAGGCTGTGTTGAATGCTGCCGAGCGTCCGATTGTAGGCGAGGACGAATAACCCCGCAAACTCACGGGCCATTTATCCGCGGTATGCGGAAAAGCGATGTTTGCGCAACGTCCGGCAGGACGAACCCGACGATGCGCAGCATCCGTTCCCGCCACGATGCATGTGTTGCGACGACGCTCGCTTCGCTCGCGCCGCTTAAGTCAGATCGTATCCGTCAGCCGCGGCTGCACGTCGGCGATCGACACGTCGGCCGAGCCTTCCGCGAGATGCACGGTCAGGCGGCGCTGCGGCTTCAGCGCGTTCGGCGTGCGCACCGCGCGGCCCGTCTGCGCATCGATCAGCGCCGCATAACCGCGCTCGAGCGTGCGCTGCGGGCTCAATACCTCGAGCCTTGCCGCACAGGCTGACACGCGAGCCGTGTCGCGTTCGTGACGGCGCTGCAAGGCCAGCGCAAGACGCTGCGACAGCCCCGCGAGCGCCTGGCGCGCCTGCGACGGATCGGGGCGTGCGCGCTGCCAGCGCAACTGCGCGAGCGCGAACCGCGCGCGCGCGTCGCGCACCGGCCGCGACGCCGCCGACGCCAGCCGCACCGCGAGCTGCTCGACGTGCGTGCGCTGCCGCTGCAGCCGCTCGGCCGGGCTCACCAGCCGGCGCGCGAGCCAGTCGAGCTGCTGCGCGCGCTGTTCGAGCCGGCGCTCCATGCCCCGCGCGAGCGCGCGCTGGCGCTCGTCGACCTCGCGCAGCAGCAGCGCGCGTTGCGGGCTCGCCAGCTCGGCGGCACCGGTCGGCGTCGGCGCGCGCACGTCGGCCGCGAAGTCCGCGATCGTGAAATCGGTTTCGTGCCCGACGCCGCTGGCGACCGGCAACTCGCTCGCCGCGATCGCACGCGCCAGCGCCTCGTCGTTGAACGACCACAGATCCTCGATCGAGCCGCCGCCGCGACAGACCAGCAGCACGTCGACCTCGCGGCGCGCATTCGCGGTCTCGACGGCCGCGACGAGCTTTTCGGCGGAACCCGCACCCTGCACGGGAGCCGGATAGACGATCACCGGAATGTGCGGCGCGCGACGGGCGAGCGTGGTCAGCACGTCGCGCAGCGCCGCCGCCTGCAGCGACGTGACGATGCCGATCGCGCGCGGATGGGCCGGCAACGGCCGCTTGCGCTCGGGCGCGAACAGCCCCTCGCTTTCGAGCTGCGCCTTCAGCCGCAGGAACGCCTCGTACAGGCGCCCCTGCCCGGTGCGCCGCACGGCCTCGACGTTGAGCTGCACTTCGCCGCGCGGCTCGTACATCGTGACGACCGCGCGCACCTCGATCCGGTCACCTTCGCGCGGCGTGAACTCCGCGTATTGCGCGCGGCCGCGGAACATCACGCAGCGCATCTGCGCCTGCTGGTCCTTGATCGAGAAATACCAGTGGCCGCTTGCGGCGCGCGTGAAATTCGACACTTCGCCCGAAATCCACAGCAGCGGAAACGAGCGCTCGAGCATCGTCGAAATCGCGCGATTGAGCGCCGAAACGGGAATCACTTCGTCGCCGCCGCGGGTCGCGCCCGGTGCGGCAAATGGGGAGTCGGAAGGCATGGACGGTCGGATGAATGCTGGCGGCGACACGATAGTCCGACACGCGCGCGACGTCCAGCGCCGGGCGCATGTCCCGTGACGTTCGCAAGGTGTCCACACTTTGGCAATCATCGGCCCAAAACGCGTGAAAACCGCTGAAAAATCCAGACAATTCCCTCCAACACATTGATTTTTATACATTTTTAAATCTTTCTGAATGATTCTCATCCGATTCGAGGCCCGCCCGGCGGGCGTTTGGCGTCATCGAACGAGGAGTTTTTCACAGAGTTACCCACAAGCCGCCACGATCCGGCCCCGGAGGCTGCGGCGGCCGGTCGCGCTTGCCGCCCCCGCCTGCGGCGCGCTAGAGTGCCGCCTTCCGCAGACCCCGCGGCATGCGCCGCCCCACGGAGAATCCGCCTTGACGAATCCGTCCCACGACGCGGCGCACGAGATGCCGCGCCCGGCCCGATGAGCGCGCCCGACGGCCCGCTCGCCCGGCTCGAAGCCCGCCTGACGCGCGAATGGCAGCGCCGCGGCGCGCTCGCGTGGGCGCTCACGCCGTTCGCCTGCGTGTTCGGCCTGTGCGCGGCGCTGCGGCGCACCGCCTACGCGCAGGGCTGGAAGAAACCGGTCGACGTCGGCGTGCCCGTCGTCGTGGTCGGCAACGTGACCGTCGGCGGCACCGGCAAGACGCCGACCGTGATCGCACTCGTCGACGCGTTGCGCGCGGCCGGCTTCACGCCCGGCATCGTGTCGCGCGGCTACGGTGCGAACGTGAAGGCGCCGACCGCCGTCACGCCCGCGTCGCGCGCCAGCGCGGGCGGCGACGAACCGCTCCTGATCGCACGCCGCACCGGCGCACCCGTCTGGGTCTGCCCGGATCGCGTCGCGGCCGCGCAGGCGCTGCGTGCCGCGCATCCGGACGTCGACGTGATCGTCAGCGACGACGGCCTGCAGCACTACCGCCTCGCGCGCACGGTCGAGCTCGTCGTGTTCGACCACCGGCTCGGCGGCAACGGCTTCCTGCTGCCGGCCGGGCCGTTGCGCGAACCGCTGTCGCGGCACCGCGACGCCACGCTCGTCAACGATCCGTACAGCGGCGCGCTGCCGCCGTGGCCCAACACCTATTCGCTCGCGCTCACGCCGGGCGCCGCGTGGCACCTCGACCAGCCCGCGCTGCGCCGTCCGCTGTCGCAATTCGCGCACGAGCGCGTGCTCGCCGCCGCCGGCATCGGCGCGCCGGAACGCTTCTTCGCGACGCTGCGCACGGCCGGTCTCGCGCCGGCCACTCGCGCGCTGCCCGACCACTACGCGTTCGCCGACAATCCATTCGTCGACGACGCCGTCGATGCGATCCTGATCACCGAGAAGGATGCAGTAAAATTGGGCGCTTCCTGGCGCGACGCCCGACTGTGGGTGGTCCCCGTCGAAGCCGCGCTCGACCCTCGCCTCATTGCCCTCGTTGTGGAGAAACTCCGTGGACGCTCGCCTGCTTGAAATCCTTGTGTGCCCTATCTGCAAAGGCCCGCTCCACTATGACCGTGCCGCGCAGGAGCTGATCTGCAATGCGGACAAGCTCGCCTACCCGATCCGCGACGGCATCCCCGTGATGCTGGTCGACGAGGCGCGCCAGACCGTCGAAGGCACGCCGGTCGACCCGGCCGGCCGCTAAGGCGCCCGACCCGGCCCTCGCCGCGGCCTGCCCGCTGCGAGGGCGCCGAACCCGCCGGGCGGCCCGCACCCGACGCGCCGCCCGCTCCGTTCTTCTCACCGCCCTCCCCGATGACTCAACCCTTCATCGCCGTCATTCCCGCCCGGCTCGCGTCGACGCGGCTCCCCAACAAGCCGCTCGCCGATCTCGGCGGCAAGCCGATGGTCGTGCGCGTCGCCGAGCGCGCGCGCGAAGCGGGCGCGCAGCAGGTGCTGGTTGCGTCCGACGCGCAGAGCGTGCTCGATGCGGCCCGCGATCACGGCTTCGAAGCGGTGCTGACACGCGCCGACCATCCGTCCGGCACCGACCGGCTCGCGGAAGTCGCGGCGACGTTCGGGTGGAGCGACGACACCGTCGTCGTCAACGTACAGGGCGACGAGCCGCTGATCGACCCCGTGCTCGTGCGCGACGTAGCGTCGCACCTCGCCGCGCATCCGGCCTGCGCGATTGCGACGGCCGCCCACCCGATCCACGACGCGGCCGACGTGTTCAACCCGAACGTGGTGAAGGTCGCGCTCGACGCGCAGAGCGTCGCGCTGTACTTCTCGCGCGCGCCGATTCCGTGGAGCCGGGATGCGTACCAGCCGCACTGGCCCGACGTCGCGGCCCTGCCTGCACCGGCCTTCCCGGTCTACCGGCACATCGGCCTCTATGCGTATCGCGCGCGTTTCCTGCGCACGTATCCGACGCTCGCGCAGGCGCCGATCGAACAGGCCGAGCAGCTCGAACAGCTGCGCGCGCTCTGGCACGGCGAGCGCATCGCCGTGCTGATCACCGAGTCCGCGCCGGAAGCCGGAATCGACACGCCGGCCGATCTCGCACGCGTGCAGGCCCTTTTTCAGCCGTCATCAAAATAACCCGTGGCATAATCAGGCGATTGTGCGAGCCGTCCGCGACCAGCGCGTCCTCGCTTGACCCCGCCCGCGGCCCTGCCGGCAGCCGCGCGTCGCCCAACCCGACGCGCCGCATCAGACCGGTCCGCCACGCGCCAGGCAAGCCCCGCGCACACCGTCGCCGGCGCTTTTTTCGTCTCGCCACACGAATCTACATACTGGAGATATCACCATGCGTTTGATCCTGTTGGGCGCGCCCGGCGCGGGAAAGGGCACCCAGGCAAACTTCATCAAGGAAAAATTCGGCATCCCGCAAATCTCGACGGGCGACATGCTGCGCGCGGCCGTGAAGGCCGGCACGCCGCTCGGCGTCGAGGCGAAGGGCTACATGGACGCCGGCAAGCTCGTACCGGACGCGCTGATCATCGGCCTCGTCAAGGAACGCCTGAAGGAATCCGACTGCGCGAACGGCTATCTGTTCGACGGTTTCCCGCGCACGATCGCGCAGGCTGACGCGATGAAGGAAGCCGGCGTCGCGATCGACTACGTGCTCGAGATCGACGTGCCGTTCTCGGAAATCATCGAGCGCATGAGCGGTCGCCGCACGCACCCGGCATCGGGCCGCACGTACCACGTCAAGTTCAACCCGCCGAAGGTCGAAGGCCACGACGACGTGACGGGCGAGCCGCTGATCCAGCGCGACGACGACAAGGAAGAAACCGTCAAGAAGCGTCTCGAAGTGTACGAAGCGCAGACCAAGCCGCTGATCACGTACTACGGCGACTGGGCGCAGCGCGGCGAGGAAAACGGCCTGAAGGCGCCGCAGTATCGCAAGATCTCGGGCCTCGGCAGCGTCGAGGAAATCCGCGAGCGCGCGTTTGGCGCACTGAAGTAAGCAGCGCATCGCGCACCCGCAAGCCGCCCTTTCCGGGCGGTTTTTTTTTGGTTCATCGCAGGAAACCGTGGAGGGTTCGAGAGCGCCCCGTACAATCGGTCGGGTGCGGGCGCTCCCTTTACCCGGGCGCAGGCATTTCAACCGATCGCACGGCATCGAATCAGGCAACCGCTTTGCGCGGCACCGCAACCAGCGCCCCAACGCCAACAGCGCTCGACCACTTTGGATGGGCCCGCCCCTGAGCACTGAAGCGTCAGGGGCGCTCAACAACGGAGACAGTCATGGAGATTCGCGGCAACGTGTTTCTGATCACGGGCGGCGCATCGGGCCTCGGCGCCGGCACGGCGCGGATGCTCGCGCAGGCAGGTGCCACGGTCGTGCTCGCCGACCTGAACGACGCGGCGGGCACCGCGCTCGCGACCGAGCTGGGCGGCAGCTTCGTGCACTGCGACGTGTCGAGCGAAGCCGACGCGCAGGCGGCCGTCGGTGCGGCAACGCAAGCCGGTACGCTGCGCGGCCTCGTGAATTGCGCGGGCATCGCGCCCGCCGCGAAGACCGTCGGCAAGGACGGCGCGCATCCGCTCGACGTGTTCGTGAAGACGATCAACGTGAACCTCGTGGGCACGTTCAACATGATCCGGCTCGCGGCCGCCGCGATGGCAGCGACCGCGCCGACCGCGGACGGGGAGCGCGGCGTGATCGTCAGCACCGCGTCAGTTGCCGCGTTCGACGGGCAGATCGGCCAGGCCGCGTACGCGGCGTCGAAAGCCGGCGTCGCGGGCATGACGCTGCCGATCGCGCGCGACCTGTCGCGCAGCGGCATCCGCGTGATGACGATCGCGCCCGGCCTGTTCGAGACGCCGATGCTGCTCGGCATGCCGCAGGACGTGCAGGACGCGCTCGGCGCGATGGTACCGTTCCCGCCGCGGCTCGGCAAACCGGCCGAATACGCGCTGCTGGTACGCCAGATCGTCGAGAATCCGATGCTCAACGGCGAAGTGATCCGCCTCGACGGCGCGATCCGGATGCAGCCGAAATAGGCACAAAAAAACGCCCGCGATGCGGGCGTCTTTTCATTCAGGGTTCCGGCAGCGTGGCGATGGCTCAATCTTCGCCGTCGCGCTGCATCCGCTGCCGCAATTCGGTCACCTGCGACTCGACGACGGTGGCGTCGTCCGCGTCCGGCCGCTCGCCGAGATACTGCTCGAGATCCTCGAGCGCGGGGCGCAGGTAATCGAGCCGCGCATACGCGAATCCGCGGTCGCGGACTTCATCGACGTGCTCGGGCAACAGGATCACGAGCCGCTGCTGCACCGCGAGCAGGCGCTGCCAGCGTTCCGTCTGAAGATAGATCGTCTTCAGGTTGCGCAGCATCCGCGCGATGATCTCGCGGCTCGTCGCCGGCTGCAGCAGCGCACGCAACGCGCTGTCGACCGCACCGGCCGCACGTGCGACATACGGCTCGAGCATCTCGACCATCTCGGCTTCGGACAGCGAATGGCCGTTGGCCGGATCGATGATCAGGTCGCCGTCCGGCAGCGTGACGCGCAGCAGGAAGTGGCCGGGGAACGACACGCCGCGCGCCGGCACGCCGATCTGCTCGGCGAGCTCCAGGTACAGCACCGACAGCGAGATCGGGATCCCGCGCCGCCGCTTCAGCACGGCGTTCAGGTGGCTGTTATCGGGGTCGTAGTAGTCGTTGTGATTGCACGCGAAGCCGAGCTCACGGAAGAAGAAATCGTTCAGTGCGGCGACGCGGCCCTTCAGGTCCGCATCGTCCGTGAGCCGCCGGCGCAGCCGCGCCGCCAGCATGTCGAGTTCGGCCAGCGTGCCCTGCAGGTCGAGGTCGGGATACGCGTCCTGCGCCAGCGACAGCGCCGCTTCCGTGACGGGCAGGCTGTCGTCGTCTGCCACGAGCGTGCTGAAGTAGTCGAGGACGCGGGTCATTGCGGTCGTCACTTGGCGCGCCTTCTGAAATAAGCGTATTTGAAGCCCATCACCCACAACATACCGAAATATAGTGCAGCGAACAGCACGAGGCACGCGGCCATCAGCGCAATGCGATCGAGCGGCTGCGCACGCATCCCGGTCCAGTCGAAGCTGATCGACAGCCAGTGCATCAGGCCGGCGAGCACGAGCGCCGCGCCGATCAGCTGCACGAAGAAGCGCAGCCAGCCCGGCGACGGCTGGTAGATGCCGCGCTTGCGCAGCCCGATGAACAGCAGCAGCGAGTTCAGGCACGCGCCGACGCCGATGCTCAGCGTCAGGCCCGCGTGCCCGATCAGCGGCACGAACACGTAGTTCGAGATCTGCGTGACGATCAGTACGCCGATCGCGATCTTCACGGGCGTCTTGATGTCCTGCTTCGCATAGAAGCCCGGCGCGAGGATCTTGATCAGGATGATGCCGACCAGGCCGATCCCGTAGGTCGCCAGCGCGCGCGCGACCATCGTGACGGTGTGCGCGTCGAACTTGCCGTAGTTGAACAGGGTCGCGGTGAGCGGCGTCGCGAAGAAGAACAGCGCGAGCGCACTCGGCGCCGCGAGCAGGAACGTGACGCGCAGGCCCCAGTCGAGCAGCGCCGAATACTCGTGCGAATCGGCATCGACGTGCGCCTTCGACAGGCTCGGCAGCAGGATCGTGCCGAGCGCGACGCCGAGCAGCGCCGTCGGGAATTCCATCAGGCGGTCGGCGTAGTTGATCCACGACACGGCGCCCTGCCCGAGCCGCGACGCGATGTTGGTATTGATGATCAGCGACAGTTGCGCGACCGACACCGCGAATGTCGCGGGCACCATCTTCGCGAGCACGCGCTTCACGCCCGGGTGGCGCAACGCACGCAGCGGGTTGAGGCCGATCAGCGGCACCATGTCGATCTTCTTCAGACCCGGCAACTGCACGAGGAACTGCAGCACGCCGCCGACGATGACGGCCCATGCGAGTGCGAACACCGGCACCTTCAGGTGCGGCGCGACGAACACGGCCGCGGCGATGAACGCGACGTTGAGCAGCACCGGCGCGAACGCGGGCAGCGAGAAGCTCTTGTACGTGTTCAGCACGCCGGAGGCGAGCGTCGTCAGCGAGATGAACACGATGTACGGGAACATGATCCGCGTCATCGTGACCGCGAGCGGGAACGCCTGCCCGTCGGTGTGCAGGCCGGACGCGACGGCGAACACGACCCACGATGCGCCGGCGATCCCGACCACCGACAGCACGGCAAGCGCCCACGCCAGCACGGTGGACATCGCGTCGACGAGCGCTTTCGTCGCGTCATGCCCCTGCTGGTTCTTGAACTCGGCGAGGATCGGCACGAACGCCTGCGAGAACGCGCCTTCGGCAGACAGGCGGCGCAGCAGGTTCGGGATACGGAAGGCGACGTAGAACGCGTCGGTGTATTGACTGGCGCCGAACGCACGGGCGATCAGCGTCTCGCGGGCCAGTCCGGTCACGCGCGACAGCAGCGTGAAGCCGCTGACCGTCAGCAGGGCTCGGAATAGATTCATGGGGCGCTTATTATACGGACGTTGCGTGGCCCGGCCAGCGGCCGATGCCGAAAAGCGCGCACGCGTCCGGCGCCCTCCTCGGCGGGTGTCCAGGGCTTCCGCATGAAGAGGCCCGTGGCTAAAGGGCTGGAGCGGTTGTTCGTTGCGGCGTGTTCAGGTTTACTCTCGCTTTTTGCCGGAACGAGAGATGCCGTCGATCATGGATGCGTTTGCTGAC
>NZ_NKFM01000017.1:0-66300 GCF_002223085.1 Burkholderia sp. HI2714
CTCATACACCGCCTCCAACGTCAGTTCCTGTCGTCTGGCGATCTCTTTCGCTCGCACGCCGTCGCTGAACATCAGAATCGTCCGCGACCGGTCTCGTATTCGCCAATCACGACGGCTTCTCGCCATCGCTTCAAGCTTTGTACGTTCTTCCTGCGTCAGTTCCAGCGCTTTCAATGCCATCAGCTTCGTTGCTCGTCCCGTCCAGTTCGAACCATGATTGTAGAGACATTTCATGTCGAAGGCTTAGGACGTGTCGTCTGAGGGTGAGCCGGTACGACATTTACGGAGAACTGCGCGGGACTTAGTATCGAGGTGGTTTCGAAAAAACCAAACAGAGGCGGTAAGACGCTCGCATCACCAAACACAGCGATGCGTCCGTGAAAACCATTCTCGAATTCGTCGACATCCACCGTCAGCTTGCCTGCGAGATTCGAACCTTGGAAGTCACCAATCCATTGCCCTTTCATGTGTCCCCCGCGTAATTGATCGCCTTGTTAAAGGAATGCCTTATCCAATAGGCGCTTCCTATGGACGGTTGAGATTGTAAGCGGAAGCTGGTCGCTATGGCCCCCTCTAATTTTGCGGCGGTAAAAATTGCGGTATGCCGACGATCACCGGCAAATAGGGACTAGAGAAGTGGTTCCCCCTAGGGGTGTCAGAGTGCGCCGCGAATGGCCCACGCCGGGCCGCTGCGCCGCTCGCGCGCTCGCGCCTGCAATTGCTGGGCGCGCGCTCGCCGACCGTCCAGAATGCCCCCAAACGGCCCGCTTCGGAGCGCGCTCAATCGCCGCACGCGTATCGCGAATCCGAAGGGCCGACGCTATCGCCGCCACCTGATTATTGGCTTGTCGCAGTGCCTGCGGCGAGCGTATCGAGCGTTCGCGGGTAAGTGTGCCGTCCCTGCGCGGCCGGGGAGCGATACGGTCTAGTTCCTGTTCGGTATTAGCCGTCGGCCCGCGTAATGCATGAGGTACGAGCCGGTTCCATGTTTGGCACGCCCGGCGGTCGCGTACGAACGCCCCAACCCGTTGAGGTTGCGACAATGCGACATACCGGCGGCGGGCGCGTTATGTGCGGACGCCCGCCTCGAAGCGGGAAGCGGTATACAGCAACGGCAAACGCCGCCGATGCACGCCGCCAGCCCGCCGCTAGTTCCCGTAGCCCGCGACTTCGGCCAACAGGTCGCCGTGCGGCCGCGAACGGCGAGTTTCCCACTTCTGACGCGGCACGAATTCGAACATCGGCTGAAGTGCCTCTTCCACGCACGCGCGCGCACGCGATACCAGTTCGTCGCTTGGAATTGACCCGTCATGAACGAGCGCGCGAACGCTACGTTGTGCCTCAGCGATTTTCGCGCGAGCGGCCTTGATTTCGGGCATGTTCGTCGTGACGTTGCCGACGCGAGCGCCGAGCCAGTTCTTCTCCGTGAATACGTCGGTCCGAACTGCGGCGCGCAGAAGGTCATCCGCGTCCGACAAATCGTCCAACGCCTCGCCGACTTCGGGCGGCGCGGTGCGTTCGAGTTCGGTCAGGATGCGTTCGCGCGCGCCGCTATCGGCCATCGTCCAAACTGCGAGACGACCGCGCGCTTCGAGCATCGACTTTTCAGCTTCGTAGCGTGCAGCGTTCGCCGCAGCGAAGGCAACAGCCGTGCGTTCGGCCTCAACGGTCAACGCGGACCGTTCGCGTTTCCGGTCGGGCAACGACTTGAGTTCGTGCGCCAGTTCGGCTCGGCGCGCGTCAGCCTTGGCGCGCTGTTTCGCCTCAAGTTCGCCGGTGAGGCCGGCATCGTTAGCGAGCGCTTCAAGGGCTTCGAGGCGTTCGGGCAAGGGGCGCTTCAACGGATTCATAGCGATTCTCCAAAAAGGCGCGTTAGCGCGAGATCAACACGATGTAACCTTCGGGACGAATTCCGACGCGGTATTTCACAGGGCCGGGCTTTGCGACTTGGAACGGTGTCCGGCCCTCCGGACCGGGCCAAATGAAAATGCTGTATTCGCCGCGTGTCTCGTCAAAATTCAACCGTTCCAAAAGAAGTTTCGGTACAGAAATTTTCATGATTTCGTACTCCTATTTGATTGGGTAAAATACCTTTTCCATGCGGATTGACAGCGCCTACAAATCGTCCTGCATGTCCGACGTGTCGCCGCCGTAGAGCGCCGCCGCCTGTCGGGTACCGTCCATAGCCGGGCGTCCGTTACCGCGTTCGTCGCCGTCGTTCGCACCTTGCACGGCCGCACGCTTACGCTTGACGTGGTACGCCGTCAGCACCGCATGCGCGACCATGTCGAGCGCCGGTTTAGCGTCGCCGTTTCGGTCGGTCCACACCTTCGGCGTCAGCGTACCGGCCAGCGCGACGGAATCGCCGTCATCGAGCGCCAACAGCGCGACCTTCACGTCGTCCGAGAATGCAATCACGTTCACGAACAGCGCTTCGCCGTCGCTAACGGCGGCGCGAACCTTCGCGGTCACGAACGAACGACCACTTGCACCCACGCGTTCGGCCGGCTGGCCGTATAGCTTTCCGCTAACCAAACCATCAATCATTTTGCGCCTCCTATTTTTCCAACCGCGCTCGGTACAGCTAGGTACGCGTGGTACACCCCTAAAGGGTGGTGTACCTAAACGTACCTATTCGGCTAGGTACTCGATAGGTACGTGTACCTAAACGTACCTTCGCGTACCTTCTTCATTTTGCGGCGTCCGCGATGCAAACCATGCCGGCGGCTTCGTGGATGGCAGCGGCGGTGACCAACGCCTTCATGGCGCGATAGACAGGCCCCTTCTCATACCTTCCCGAGAAATGCGCAACAACGACGCCTTTCTTGACGCCGACCTTCTGGGACGCCAGATATTCGATGACCGCCCCCTCAACCTCGCCGACACGCTTCGCACGAACCTTTTCGGGCGGCGGCGCATCGGTCGGTACGACGACGCAACTCGTCGCGAGCTTGCCCCATTTCGTCGTGCCGAGTCCTACAACGTCGAGTCGAAAGCCGATGCGCTCACCCTTGGTCGGCAAGTCGCGCTGTTTTGTAATTTCGGCACAACGGCCGCCTGCACCGTCCGTTACCTCAATTTCGGTATCAACGGCCGCGCGCACGCCGGACCATCCGCGCGCACCGGCGGCGGCGTTCTTGCCGCTGTGGTGAATCAGCATGAAGTGGGCTCCGCACTCCGTGCGGATGCGGTCGAAGCGCTTGATGACGAGACCCATATCTTGCCCTGCATTCTCGTTCGCACCGGCACTCAGGCGAGCGAGGGTGTCGCCCACAATCAGGCGAACCTTCATTCCGCGTTCAACCTCCAAGCGTTTCACGGTCGCGATGATTGCCGATGCATCGAAGTCGCTTTCGAACAGGTTCACCGGGCTTTGGACGATGGCGAGGTTAGGGACGCGCAGGCCGTAATATTTTTGGTACGCCTGAATCCGGGCGCGAACCGATGCGGGAGATTCGGTCGCCAGGTACACGACGAGGCCCTGTTCCGTTTGGCGTCCCATCCACGGCACGCCGCGCGCAACGGCCGCAGCCACGTCGATGCCAAAGAACGTCTTGCCGCAGTTGGTATCGCCGTACAACACACTCCCGCCGTCTGCCGTGAGCACACCTTCGATCAATTCGTCGGGCGGTTCGTAATCGACCGGCAATTCATCCGCAAAGGCAACGTTGAGGGGCAATTCATCGCCCACCGAAATCGCCTCACGCTCGGATTGTTTCGGGACGTGCCTGCCGTTTGCAACAGCAACGCGTACAGCATCCGCGCCGCCTTCGGCCGCCGCATCATTCAAATCACGCCCCGTCATGACCGACCTCCACGAGCGTAACCTCTCGATCAGCGAGCGCCCACCGCTCCGCGCACGCATGCCCGGCCGTTACTCCGGCCGGGTCATTGTCCGCGCCGATAACGAGGCTTTCGACGCCGAACAGGTGCGGGAACGCTGCGAGATTACCGGCGTCGATGAGCGCCCAAACCGGCGCATAGCCCCATGCGAGCGAAAGTGCCGTTTCGACGCCTTCCGCGACGCCGAGTCCAGTCGACACTGCGTCATCGGGCCACAAGCGAATCACGCCGCCTTGTTTGCGATGTCCGGTCAGAAGCAAGCGCGGCGGATCAACGTCGGCCTTGCGACCATCAGCGCGAATCCATGTCCGATGCAGGCTCAACGGCTCGCCCGTCACGGCGTCAGTGATGCACGCGACCAATGCCGGGCCAACGTACCCGGTCGGATGCTTCAGCGAGGGATGCCAGCGCAAATCGCCATCGGCCGGCGGGATGCGGCAGTGCCGAGCGTCGAGATAGGCCAACGCTTCGCCGGAAACGGCGCGACATGCGTTCCAAAGGTCGTGCCCATAGTCGGACAGCCTGTCATGTTTCTCGGACGGCACAGCGGCCTTGATACGCGGCTTGCTCGGCATCGTGAGATGCGCGCCACGGGCAGCACGGTAGCTTTCAGTGAAGGCGCACCGGAAGCAATGCGCGACGCCTGCGCCGCTTTCATCGACGGTCAACCCGAGCGTTTTATCCCGCTCGCCGCGCCCGCAAACGGGGCAGCAAATGCGGTAATTCCCGGTTCCGTAATGGCTCCACGCAATGGCGGTCATACGGCCTCCCGCGATTTCAGCCAGCGTGCGACCTTCCGGCGGTCGGTAGTCGTGAGGTGATAGACGCCGCGCTGCACTTCGATTCCGTCACGGTCGATGCAAGCGACGCGCACGCAGGGCAAGGCGAGTCCCTTTGCGCGCAGGCCCGCGATAAGGGCCGGGCTGTTGCTGCATCCTGCGAACGTGTCCAGTTCTTCCCGGTGCATCGGTCGGCGTTGAAGCATGGTCAACGCGCGAAGCTGACGGGGGTTAGCGGTTCCGGTAAACTCGCTTTGACGTTTGGCGCTCGATTCGGCTTTGCTGGGTCGGGCGTTTTTCATTGTTGGCCCCCGGTCAGCTTTTCGAAGGAATCAGCCGGCCACATCAGCCGACCGTTCGGCAGCTTGACCGGGCGCAGGCCGAAATACGAACCTTTGCGCATGTAGGCCTTCAGAATCGATTCCGGCCGCATGTCCAGCAGTGCCGCGAGGGTTTTCGTCGAAAGCGGTCGCTTGCTTGCGTTCTCCGCGAGCGTGGTCGTGGTCATCAGTTTGGCTCCCCAAGGTCAACGAAACAGGCGTCGCGTCGAACGACTCGGGGGAGTGCCACGAAATTACCGCTTTGCCCCACGAATCACGTCGAATCGCTTGGGGGAACCTTCAATTACGGGTGTCCGCTGTGCTAATGCCGCTGTATTTGAGTTCTAGAATCGGCGCGGGTTTGCGGCCGTCGTCGCCGTATTTGAGCCGTATTTCACTCCCGCATTAGCTCGGTATCGCGCTCCCATTTTTCGCGCCAAGCCTTCAATGCCGGTTTACGGAAGACCGCATCCAGCTTGAGCCATGGCACGCCGTCGTCTTTGAGCGCCAATGCGATGCTCACCGGGTTCCACGTAGCCGCGTTGCGCGAACCCCTGACGCCTTTGCTTCTTCGTGCCTTTAATAACCACTTCGGCGGGTCGCCAAGGTAACGGCGCCATTGCTCCTCATTCCACCCGCCCAACCCTTCGAACGCTGCGGTAATCACGGGTGACGGCAGCGGTGCGGGGACCGCTTCGGCCGGGTTATCGTTAACATGAGTTGCCGTCTCACTCGCCGCCGTTTTCCCCGCAACAAGGCGCGCGGCGAACTCTTGCAGGTCGGCCGCGCTCGGTTCCTTGTCCGCCGCAACATCGATAAGACGTCCGGATGCCAGCCATGGCACCTTGAAGCCCTTGCGCTGCGCCCATTCGATGAAATAAGCCGGTGCGTTTCGGGGCGGATGGTTTCCGCTTTCCCACATGAGCCTCATTTCATGAATAAGGCTCGGCACCGCTTTCAAATCTTCAAGCGTCCCGAAGTCATCAAAGGATTCAATCGGCCATTCGAGCCCGTGTGCATGCATCGACGCCGCGATGCAAACGAGCGCGCCGTCCAAATACCGGATGTGCGAATCGCCGTGAGAAAGCGAACCGGGATCGATGCCAATCAGCAGAGGGAGCGCTTCGTCCGGCGTCCACGTATCGCGTCGGAACCAGTAGCGAAGGGCATGATTCAGCCGCGCGTTCCCTTTTTCGCAGCCGCGTTGCTCGACGAGTTCTTTCTCATGCTGTTGCTGCCACGGCCCCGGTTGCGGCATAGAATCGCCGTTAGCCATGATGCACGCCTCCCTGAAGGCCGTTCGTGGTTAGGCGGGTCGATGCGCGAACATCGTTCCCGCCGCTTCATTCGATTCTAACGGCTAGTCACTGCGCGGTGAGCGTCCGGCGTCATCAGGGCGCTATTTGACGGCGTGCAAGTCAGGCTGCACGGTTTGCGCATCGAACGCGATGCCCGCCTGTTCAAGCATCCATGCCTCGATGTTGTCGTGCCACTTCCGAAGCAAGTCGAGCGGGCGGCGGCGGTAGTGCTTTTCGGCAATGGCCGACGGCTTGTGACCTTGAATTTGGGCGACGACGCCGACCGGAACCTCGCACCATTCGGCGAGCGTGCCGAACGAGCGACGCAGACCGTGCAGGCTCAGATGGGGAAGGCCGGCTACCGTGAGCGCGTGATTATGCGCAATACGCGGCTCGGCGATTTTTCCGTCTGCCGACTTTTTGCTCGCGAATACCCACGGGGAGGGCGACCACGATTCGCCTTTGGCAGTCAGGTCCCGTAATTGGCGGATGTTCGGCGGCGTGTCGTTCAAACGTTTGAGTTCCCGCAGGATGCTCGCGAGGTACGGGGTAAGGGGGATGACACGCGAGCCTTCGACCTTGTCGGCGATGGACAGCGAGCGCCATTGAAAATCGACGTGGGCCCATCGAAGTGCGGCGATTTCCTCGCGGCGCGCACCTGTAATGAGTAGCGCTTGCAGATAAGTCGCAATGACCGGGTTGCCGAGCTTGCGTACGGCGTCGAACCACGCCGATAGCTGTTCCCGTTGCAGGCAATCGTCCTTCGCCTTGATACGCGGTACGGCGCTTCGAACGGTACGCGCGTTGTATGCGTTTGGCGGAACGATGCCCCTGTATTCCGGCCGGTCGTTACACCAGCGGATGAACGCGCGCAGCTTGCGATAGCTCTGCTCGGTGTTGGTCGGGCGCGTTTGCGATTCGGATTCGAGCCATGCGGCAACCGTGTCGGCGGTCAGGTTCGAAAGTTTCAACGGCATGAGCGCGGCGAGCGGCCCCGCAATCGTCGTGCCTTTGCCGCGCTTTCTCGGCTCGCCGCCCGCGTGGGCCAAATTCTCATGGTCGGATAGATGGCGCTCGCTCCATCGGGACCGGTTTGCGTCAAGATAAGCCGCCCACGCTTCGCGCACGGCCGCATCCTGTCGCTTTGCTTCGGCTTTCCGCGCTTCGTAGGCGGCGTGCTGCTCGGCCCTGACCTCGCGCGGGTCCTTTCCGTCGTCGATAAGAGTTCGTAATCGACCGGCTTCGGCTCGGGCCCTACCAAGGTCCCATGCCGTCGCGTCGCCTATCGTGATGCGCACCGTTTTCCCGAACAGGCGCGATTCGAAGACATAGGCGCGCGCCCCGCCCGCCGTCACGCGCAGGCCGAAACCGGCCGTCTTCGCGTCCCAATAGATGGTTTGCTTTTTGTCGGGCTTGCACTTGAACGCCGCGACGCGTTCATGTGTGAAGTTAGACTTTTCCCGTTCCGCCGCGAGCTTCGTCTTGTTCATGCTGCCTCCATAGGGCCACATCCGTGTAGGCACTGTGTAGGCAAACGAGTCTATATCATTTCATGGGATATGACACGATATCTGGGACAGTATGACGCGCAAGTAATTGAATATGAATGATTTCTTATATGTTGTCATATGAAATGATGGGAGGCGAATGGACAAAAAAGGAGCATTTTGCCGGCCTTCTAAGCCGTAGGTCACACGTTCGAATCGTGTAGGGCGGGCCAGCAATTTCCTGAAAGATCAACGAGTTTCGAGTCGAGCGCACCGTTTGATTGTGCCCCGATCAGCGCGCGGAACTGCACTCACGGTGCTCAGAGTGTGCTCGCATTCTAGTTTGCTCGCGATGTTGCGTACCAATCGCAGACCGAAGTCAGCCTATTGACGAGAATATTGCGCGCAGCCAGATTTGTTCTGGCATCCAAGTACTGCTGGTTGGCGAATGCCTTAAGGTTGGCGATCAGTTCATGAAGGCGTTGGTCTCCTCTGTTGACCGTGTCAAGGCATCCTGTAAGCCGCGCCTTAATTTCGTCATTGCTCATTTTCTCATGGTCGGAAAACACTATGGCAAAGGCGCTATCCCTGCTCAATCGCCACAATCATGCCATTCAACATGTCCCGCAGCATGGGGAAATACGGCCATGTGTGAGGCTAATTCCCCAGCTAGTACCGTCACGAAACCGGCAATAGTCCTCTGCCAAGAAATGTTGAGGTAGCCGCCAGCGAGCACGCCAATGAACGCGATCAACGCTGCATTGCCGTCCACCATCATTTTTCCCGGGTTTGAATTGGAAGTTGCGGTATGTTGCGCAATTGAGTCAGACTGTGAGCGGATAATTCGAAACCATATTACGGGGGAATCGTGAAAGCGTTGATGTTGGTATGTTCGGCTGTCGTTGCTCTGACTGCGTGTAGTGAATCGGACCAATCGCCTACGGTATCGCCAGTGTCTAGCCCTAATGCGCCAGCAGTTTCGGCTGTTAGCGCGCAGCCGCAGTCAGCAGACGTTTGGGTCGACCTTAAACCAGAAACATTCCGAAAGCAGTATGACGAGCTGGCAACGGCCGACGGGAATGATACGATCCGGCGGATGAGCAAGACAAAAGATGGAATCGAAGTAACGCTTAATGACGAACGTTTTCAACGAGGGATAGCTGAACTGAAGAAGCTCGATTTGGCGAATGGGCACTTTGAGAGCCAGCTCGGAATTCACCTCTACGTCAACAGCGCTGACAAGATTACAAGGATTGGCGTGGTAGGGGACCGATCCGATCCCGTCAATCTTATGCACTTTGTCGGTGCCGTGGGCATAGTCAATAACATGCTGAACCCGGGCTCGGATAAAAAAGCGAATACGGACTTTCTCGCGTCTCTAAGCCTTCTGAGGGGCGATGCCGACGCGACCATAGGGCAGCCGGTTTCAGCATTCAACCACGGCGGAGCATTCGCATGTATTTCGATGCCTTCCGAACAATCGACCAGTGTCGCCTGCGTTATGACGCCGCGCTCATAGTTGGTCGCCCGCTCCAGGCCAAAACTCGATAGAGATTTCTGCGCGGGACTGCGGAGCCGATGTGTGCTGGACAATTCAGCGATGGCGATGGGCTGGTGGACCGGTGAAGGTGCGCGGCGTCAGGAGATCGGTCGCGCTTGATCTGCCGATTGTCCATCCTCGTTACTTGCGCAATTTCTGCGCTCGCCGCACTGCATACTGCACGGCAGAAAGCTCGCGTAAGGGCGTTCGCAACGACGGCGAAGGGCACGACATACCCGGTGTCCCTGCGGGCCTATAGCACGGCCGTAGCGACCCTGGACAGCGGTACGGTTCACGGCGTGTCCGGTTTTCGTGACTGGCAATTGCGCGGCACGCCGTTCCATGTCTATGTTTTCCCAGCAAAGGGACGCTAGCTCGCCCCGGCGCATTCCCCTAGCGACAGCATGCCTGATGAAGTCGTGCAGGTCCGGCGAGTTGGATACAAGCTGCACCCAGCAAGACGCGGCGCTATACGAGCAACGGCCTTCCAAAACGTAGGTCACACGTTCGAATCGTGTAGGGCGGGCCAGCTTGATCCCTCGAAGACCTTCACCAGTCCACCCCCGGTTTACCCAACCCTCTCACTCAACCGTCACCGATTTCGCCAGGTTCCTCGGCTTGTCGATATCCGCGCCACGCAAACACGCCGCGTGATACGCGAGCAACTGCAACGGCACCACATGCAGGATCGGCGACAACAGCCCGTAGTAATCCGGCATCCGCAGCACCGACACGCCTTCGCTGTTGTCGATCCGCGTATCGGCATCGGCGAACACGTAAAGCTGCCCGCCGCGCGCCCGCACTTCCTGCATGTTCGACTTCAGCTTCTCGAGCAGCGCGTCGTTCGGCGCGATCGTCGCGACGGGCATCGTGTGCGTCACGAGCGCCAGCGGCCCGTGCTTCAACTCACCCGCGGGATACGCCTCCGCGTGGATATACGAAATCTCCTTCAGCTTCAGCGCACCTTCGAGCGCGATCGGATAGTGCAGCCCGCGCCCGAGAAACAGCGCATTCTCGTGTTGCGAGAATTCCGCCGCCCAGCGCTCGATCTGCGGCTCGAGCCCGAGCACATCCTCGAGCGCACCAGGCAGCCGCCGCAACTGCATCGTGTAGCGCGCGAGCTGCGCATCGTCGACGTAGCCGCGCAGCCGGCCGAGCGTGACGGCGAGAATGAACAGCGCGACCAGCTGCGTCGTGAACGCCTTGGTCGACGCGACGCCGATTTCCGGGCCGGCCCGCGTCAGGAAGCGCAGAGCGGTCTGCCGCATCATCGCGCTGGTCGGCACGTTGCAGATCGCCAGCGTGTCGATATGGCCGAGCGCCTGCGCGTACTTGAGCGCGGCGAGCGTGTCGGCGGTCTCGCCGGATTGCGACACGCTCACCACCAGCGTATTCGGTATCGCGAGCGCGTCGCTGTAACGGTATTCGCTCGCGATCTCGACCTGCGCGGGCACGCGCGCGATCGTTTCGAGCCAGCGGCGCGCGGTCAGGCCGGAATAGTGACTCGTGCCGCACGCGAGAATCAGCACGTTGTCGATCTGCTCGAACGCCCGCGCGGCGTCGGGACCGAATACGGCCGGGTCGAACAGCCCCGCATCCGGGATGGTCGCCGCCACGGCCTCCGGTTGCTCGAAAATCTCCTTCTGCATGAAATGCCGGTACGGCCCGAGTTCGACCGCGGCCTGCGCAGAGGAAATGGTTTGTACCGCGCGCTCAACCGGCGCGCCGCCGCGATCGAGTACGCGCACGCCGCCCGGCGTCAACTCGACGATGTCGCCTTCCTCGAGAAAGATGAAGCGGTCGGTGATGCCGGCAAGCGCGAGCGCGTCGGAGGCGAGAAAGCATTCGCCGTCCTTCAAGCCGACGACGAGCGGTGAGCCGACCTTCGCACCGATCAGCCGCTGCGGCTCGTGCTTGCTGAACACTGCGATCGCGTACGCGCCGTGAAGCTGTGATGTCGCTGCACGCACGGCGGCGAGCAGGTCGCCGTGATACTGGCTGTGGATCAGGTGCGCGACGACCTCGGTGTCGGTCTGGCCATCGAATTCGTAGTGTGCGTCAGTAAGTTGCTTGCGCAACGTTTCGTGGTTCTCGATGATGCCGTTGTGCACGAGCGCGATTTCGTTGCGCGAGAAGATCGGATGCGCGTTGCAGGTTGCCGGTGCGCCGTGTGTCGCCCAGCGCGTGTGCGCGATGCCGGTGCTGCCGGTGAGGCCGGTGGTGCGCACGTGCGCGTCGAGATCGGCGACACGCGACACACTGCGTTCGCGACGCGCCTGGCCGTTCACGACCGTCGCCACGCCGCATGAATCGTAGCCGCGATACTCGAGGCGACGCAAACCTTCAATCAGAATCGGGACGATGTCCCGTTGCGCGACCGCGCCGACGATGCCACACATGATACGTCTCCTCCCTGTCAGTCTTCATGGACCGCGCGCGCCGTTGCGTCAGCGCGATGCGGTTGCCGTTGCCGCTGCCGTCGTGAATCCGCATCGAGCGGGGATGACGGGCGCGGCCGTCCGGCGTTCGAATGCCAGATAAAGCGACTCCTCCAGTACGTTCCAGTGCGCGCCGTGCCGGTATGGGCCCGATCGGGCTTGCCAGCAGGCGACGGTGCCCCAATCGTTCATCTTGAGCGCAACCAGCGCGATCAAGCTCCACGGATAATCGGTGTTGGCGAGTTGCGGCCAGCTCTTGCCGTACTTCCGCATCCACTGCGCGTAGATCGTCTCGCCGGATTGTTCGGGTACCTGAATACCGGAAAGGAGCGGGAGGATCTGCGCGATCTTCGCCGGATAAAAACTCGCATCGCTGACTTGCTGCGTACTCGCACGAAAGCCGGATCCGGTGCCGCGCCAGAAGACCTTCAGGATCGCGGATGCCAGCTGGTCGGCACGCTGGCTCCACGGTCCCGCATGCGTGTAGTCGGCGCGTCGGACGTAGTACGCGGCGAGGGCCTGGAACGCGCTGTGTACTTCGACGTTGTCCATCAGCAATGAGACATGCAGCGACGACGAGATCTGATAGACGCCGGAGGGCTTGTCGAGCAGGGTGTCCAGGTGCGAACCGGCGCGGTTCAGGCTGAGTTCCCACGCGGCGGGCAAGCCGTCGGGCGGCGCGAAGCGGGCGAGCAGTTCGATCCAGGTCGCCATCATCGCGTCGTCGGTTTCCGCGTCGGCGCATGCGCGGTAGCGGCCATTCTTCATGCAGTAGCGATCGAAGCCGCCATCCGGGCGCTGGCGCGGCAGCAGCCATGCGATCCACGCGAGTGCAGCCGCACGGGCATCGAGTTGCGCGTCGGACGCGGCGAGCAGCGCCTTCGCCGCGAAATACGGGTCGATGCCGACGCCGTTCAGGCGCACGGTGATCGCACCGTCGGCGCGTTGGTACAGCCCGTTGAGGCGAAGTTCGGCGGCGCTCGCGTGCAGCGCGAAACCGCACGCAGCGATACAGCAGGCGACGTGCCACAGGCGACACAGCGCGACGGTGGCCGCTACGCGCGAGCGTACGGTCGGGCAAAGCGCGGGCCGGTTCATGGTCGTGGGCTCCTGCGCGGCGGTCCTGTGCAATCGTCGCCGGGCGCGGCGTTGGCCGTGTCGCGCCTGGCGAGCGTGTCGACGTTGTGGCTCGGGTCACCGTAGTGCGGGTGAACCCGAGGCTGGTACCGATGTTTGCGTTCACGGGCCGGTTCCTTGCTTCGGAGCGGGAACCAGGCTCATGGATCGCGCGTACTTCGACGGGGCGCGTCGGCACGTTCGGCGCGCTGGAGCACGCGTCATACGCCCCACGCGGACGCGTCGCGTTTCCTTCCTGTTTCGTTGCCCGGGCGCCCTCGTTCATCCGTTGCCGGGCGAGCGTTTCGGGGCACACCTGTCCGTCATTAAGCAAGGCGTGAGCCATCGGCCGCGATGCCGCGCGCAGCAAGGAGTGGGGGTGGAGGGTGCGCGCATGGCGCGAACGATGGCGGAGATTTTTGATTCATCGAAGAATCAGTGTGCCCCCCGGCCGGATGCCCGCACGTGATCGGCGTCGCAGCAGGTAGGTGTCGTGCGTCGAGCGAATTGTCTGCCGAACCTGCGCCGCCTTGGCAGTGCGACGCCGCGCGCCGATGCGCATCGAGTCGTTCGTTGCGTGTGCATCGACCGGAATGCCGGTGCATTCCATGAGGGCGCGTGCGTTGCATGGGCCGGACGCCGATGCGACAACCCCGTTCCGGATCCGCGTTACACATTCGCAACATTTCCCACCCTGTCGATTCGTGCGACGTGAATGACTTTGCGTGTCGAATTGATCCGTCGAGCATGACCACGGCCAGACGATCGCTCGCGCCGTCGGCTGCACAGACAAAAGTGGCGGAGCGAGGAAGCGCAACGCGCTTCGACAGATGCGAGCGATTCGATGCGCAACGGACGCTCGGCATGCATTCGAGATTCCTCGGACGACGTCGTCGAAGGGACCGTGCGACTGCCCGGATATTTGCCTGTATCTCGCCTGGGTGGCGCTGCGACACACGTAGCAGTTGTGAAACATTCCGTCGCGCACGGTGGGTGCGCGGTGCATGCAGTGTGAACCGGATACGGTCGCAGGGCGGCTGGTTTGAATATTGCTGAAGAGGAAAAGGCGTGACGAACAGACGGGGACGCCTGGCGAAGCGGGGAACGACTCATGACATGACTGATCAAGTGGCAACGGGATGCCGGTAGTACGACGATTCCGCGTGGCGTAGACCGCGCGAACCAGGCGGCGCGCTCGCTCCGCGACACGGCAGCGTGTCGACCGCGTGCGAGTACGGGAGGCGCCGCCTGGATACATGCTTCGCGCCACGAGCAGGGTCATTCAGCGCGAAACGGCTCAACGAGGATAACGATGAAAAAGATTTTGCTTGTGTTCGGGACTCGGCCGGAGGCCATCAAGATGGCACCGCTGGTGCGTGCATTGAAGGCACAAGCCGGTGTCGACGCCAGGGTATGCGTGACCGCGCAGCACCGCGAAATGCTCGATCAGGTGCTGACGCTGTTCGACATCAAGCCCGACTACGATCTCAACGTGATGCGCCAAAGTCAGACGCTGACCGACGTGACGACGGGCATTCTGCAGGCAATCGGCATCGTCTTCGACGAATTGCGTCCGGACGTCGTGCTGGTCCACGGCGATACGACGACCACGCTCGCGGTCAGTCTCGCGGCGTTCTACCGCTACCTGCCGGTCGGGCACGTAGAGGCCGGCTTGCGTAGCGGTGACATCTGGTCGCCCTGGCCGGAGGAGCTGAACCGCCGCGTGACCGATGCCGTGTCGTCGTGGCATTTCGCACCGACCGGGCAGGCACGCGACAACCTGCTCAGCGAGGGCGTACCGGGCGGGGCGGTCGTGCTGACCGGCAATACCGTGATCGATGCGCTGCACGACGTCAAGCGCATGCTCGATCACACCACGGCGTTGTCGGAGAAGGTTGCGGGGCAGTTTCCGTTTCTCGATCCGTCGCGGCGCGTCGTGTTGATCACCGGGCATCGTCGCGAAAGTTTCGGCGAGCCGTTCCAGAATTTCTGCGATGCACTGTGCACGCTCGCGAACCGCTATCCCGACGCGCAGTTCGTCTATCCGCTGCACATGAATCCGAACGTGCGGGAGCCGGCGCGCGCCCGGCTCGGCCACCTGCCGAACATCTACCTGATCGAGCCGCAGGAGTATCTGTCGTTCGTATTCCTGATGTCTCGCGCGCATTTCATCATCACCGATTCGGGCGGCATTCAGGAAGAAGGGCCGGCGCTGGGCAAGCCGGTGCTGGTTACGCGCGAGACGACGGAGCGGCCCGAAGCGATTCAGGCCGGCACCGCGCGGCTCGTCGGCACCGATCAGGAACGGATCGTGTGGGAGGCATCACGGCTGTTCGATAGCGACAGCGCGTACGGGGAAATGGCGCGCGCGAGCAATCCATACGGCGACGGTCACGCGAGCGAGCGGATCGTTCACGCGCTGATGCGTAATCCGGGGGCACCCGCGAAGGCAACGAGCTTTTCGATGCGCTCGTCGGAGATGCCGTTCAATGCGCTCACGCTGGGGTTGCAGGCGTTGCGATCGCCGTGAGCGTGGCGAGGCACCCGCATGCCACGAGCGGGGTGCCCGGCAATCACTTGAGCGCCGATCGAGGCCGCGCAGGTCGGGAATCGTACCGGGTAACCGGCGCGGCATCGTTCCCGGCCTGCGTCGGCAATCCATTGAAGCTCGTGCGATCGGCTTGAAGCACTGGCGCTCGACGTCAGCGCCATGTGACGCATCAGCGTCGCCCCCTCATCGCCCGGCGGGACAGGCGAGTCAGTCGGTCCCACTCGCGTGACGAACGTCATGCGTCATCGATTCCCTTTCAACCTCTCCCCGGTTTGTCACTCGCCCGTGCCGACATGCACCGGCGACGCAAAACTGCCGCACATCAGTTAGAGTTGGAGCCCGGGCGATTCCGCATACGATTCCAGCTCCCGTGAGCAATGTCGAAGCTGCCGGGGCCGGACATGGCACGCAGGTGCCGCGATCCGGGTCGCCCTTTCTGGCAGTTCCGACATGATCGCGTTGCCGGCGTGACGGTTTGCATGGGGCAGAATCCGGGCGGGTGCGTGCCCGCTATCCATCCGGATCGCATGCCCGATGGCCATCCCAGCCCGCCGCACCGATCACGACGCATTGACCGCCGGTCCTGCCGGCGGAGCAGTCCACAAGACGGCGCGGGACCGGCGCAGCAGGGCGCACCCGCCGCCGTTCGAATCCCCACCCGGCACCCGTGGTGCGATGCGGGCGCCTCGACCAGGAGGTGAACGATGATCACGCTGACCGTCAACGGTAGCGAGCAACACTTCGACGGCAATCCCGACATGCCGTTGCTCTGGTATCTGCGCGATGTCCTCGGCCATACCGGCACCAAGTTCGGCTGCGGCATGGCGCTGTGCGGCGCCTGCACCGTGCACCTCGACGGCGTGGCGATCCGCGCGTGCATCACCCCGGTCGCGGCCGCTTCCGGCAAGCGCGTGACGACGATCGAGGGACTGTCGACGGACGTCGATCATCCGCTGCAGCAGGCCTGGCAGGAACTGAACGTCGCGCAGTGCGGTTACTGCCAGTCCGGGCAGATCATGCAGGCCGCATCGCTGCTGAAGACAAATCCCCATCCGACCGACGCCGACATCGACGATGCGATGTCCGGCAACATCTGCCGCTGCGGCACCTACACGCGCATTCGTGCGGCGATCCGCCTGGCCGTACGCCGCGGAGGTGCCGCATGAGCGCGCCGGAACTCTCCGTCCATAACGAAAGCCGTCGCGCGCTGCTGCTCGGCTTCGCATCCGGCGGGCTGCTGCTCGCGTTCGGCGTGCCGTCGCTCGTCCACGCGGCGACACCGGTGCAGCCACCCGTCAGCGCGAATCCGCAGTATGGCGGTGCGGGGATGCCGCACGGGTTGCGCGACGATCCGCACCTGTTCGTCGCGATCGCACCGGACGGTACGGTCACCGTGACCTGCATCCGTTCCGAGATGGGGCAGGGCGTGCGCACAAGCGTCGCGCTCGTGGTGGCGGACGAGCTGGGCGCCGACTGGGCGCGCGTGAAGGTCGCGCAGGCCGTCGGCGACGAGCCGCGCTACGGCAACCAGAACACCGACGGATCGCGCAGCCTGCGCCAGAGCTTCGCCGCGTTGCGCCGCGCGGGCGCGGCCGCGCGCACGATGCTCGAACAGGCGGCTGCCGCGGCGTGGGGCGTCGATGTGCGTCAGGTCAAGGCGACGGTGCATGAGGTCGTCGACACGAAGAGCGGGCGCAAGCTCGGCTTCGGTGAACTGGCGGCGAAGGCAGCGGCACTGCCGGCGCCGGATCCGGCTACGGTGGCGCTGAAGGCGCCGGCCGAATTCCGCTATATCGGCAAGGGCGAAACGGCGTTGATCGACGGGCGCGACATCGTCGGCGGCCGTGCGCGCTATGGGATCGACACGCGGCTCGACGGGATGCTGTATGCGGTCGTCGCGCGACCGCTGGCCTACGGCGACACGGTGGGGTCGTTCGATGCATCGGCGGCGGAGAAGCTGCCGGGTGTCGTCAAGGTCGTGCAGCTGGCGCAAACACCGCTGCCGTCCGGTTTCCAGCCGCTCGGCGGCGTGGCCGTCGTCGCGCGCGATACGTGGACGGCGATCCAGGCGCGCACACAACTGAAGATCGACTGGAAGCGCGGGCCCAACGCGAACTACGATTCCGCCGCGTATCGCAAGACGCTCGAAGCGGCCGCCGCGCAGCCGGGTGACGTGATCCGCAACGACGGCGACGCGGCGGCGGCGCTGGCCGGCGCCGCGAAGCGCGTGCGTGCGACGTACTACATCCCGCATCTCGCGCACGCGACGATGGAGCCGCCCGCGGCCGTCGCGCGCGTGGCCGACGGCCGCTGCGAAGTGTGGACCTGCACACAGGCGCCGCAGACCACGCGCGACGAGGTCGCGAAGGCGCTCGGGTTGCCGACGGAGCGCGTGACGGTCAACGTGACGCTGCTCGGCGGCGGTTTCGGCCGCAAGTCGAAGCCCGACTACGTGGTGGAGGCGGCGCTGCTGTCGAAGGCGGTCGGCGCGCCCGTCAAGCTGACGTTCACGCGTGAGGACGACATCGCGCACGACTATTTCCACGCGGTGTCGCTCGAGGCGTTCGACGGCGGGATCGATGCGTCAGGGAAGGTGGTCGCGTGGCAGCATCGCACGGTCGCGCCGTCGATCCAGTCGACGTTCAGGGCCGGTGTCGTGCATGAGCAGCCGGGGGAGCTCGCACAAGGGATCGCGGACCTGCCGTTCGCGATTCCGAACGTGCGGATCGAGAATCCGGCCGCGGAAGCGCACACGCGGATCGGTTGGTTCCGCTCGGTCTACAACATCCCGCATGCGTTCGGCATCCAGAGCTTCGTGTCGGAGCTGGCGCACGCGGCCGGCCGCGACCCGAAGGATTTCCTGCTCGACCTGATCGGGCCCGCGCGGCGTTTCGAGCCGCACATCACGGTGAAGAACACGAACTACGGTGAGGATCCGGCGCTGTATCCGATCGATACAGGCCGGCTGCGGCGCGTGGTCGAGACGGTCGCGCAGGGCGCCGGCTGGGGGCGCAAGCTGCCGAAGGGGCACGGCCTCGGGATCGCCGCGCATCGCAGCTTCGTGTCGTACACGGCGGTGGTGTGCGAGGTGCAGGTCGATGCCGACGGCAAGATCACGGTGCCGCGCGTCGACATCGCGATCGACTGCGGGCCGCAGGTCAATCCGGAGCGGGTACGCTCGCAGCTCGAGGGCGCGGTGGTGATGGGGCTCGGCATCGCGCTGCACGGCGAGATCACGTTCAAGGACGGCCATCCGGAGCAGAGCAACTTCAACGGCTTCCAGGTGCTGCGCATGAACGAGGCGCCGCGCGAAATCCGCGTGCATCTCGTCGCGCCGGACGACTTTGCGACACCGCTCGGCGGCGTGGGTGAGCCGGGCCTGCCGCCCGTTGCGCCGGCGCTGACCAATGCGATCTTCGCGGCGACCGGCACGCGCATCCGCAGCCTGCCGGTTGCCGATCAGCTCGCGAAGCCCCGGGCAGGGTGACACAATCCCCAGGCCGGGCCGCATCGTGCGGCCCGGTACGCATCCATCCTTGAACGAGGAGTGTCGACGTGGCCTCATCCGATGTCAGCGTGAAGCAGGCAGTTTCCCCCACCGAATGGGACGCGCGAGTCAACCTGGCGGCGGCTTACCGCCTCACCGCGCTGTTCGGCTGGGACGATCTCGTGTTCACCCATATTTCCGCGCGCGTGCCCGGCCCCGAGCATCACTTCCTGATCAACCCGTACGGGATGATGTTCGACGAGATCACGGCATCGTCGCTGGTGAAGGTCGATCTCGACGGACGCAAGGTGTCCAAATCACCTTACGAGATCAATCCGGCCGGCTTCACCATCCACAGCGCGGTGCATGCAGCCCGCGACGACGCGCTGTGCGTGATGCATACGCATTCGATCAACGGCGTCGCCGTGTCGGCGCAGGAAGGCGGCTTGCTGCCGCTGTCGCAGCAGTCGCTCGGCGTGCTGGCGTCGCTCGGCTATCACGACTACGAGGGCATTGCGCTCAACGAGGGCGAGAAGGCGCGCCTCGTGCACGACCTCGGCGCCAACACGAACCTGATGCTGCGCAATCACGGCCTGCTGACCGTCGGCGCGACGCCGGCGGACGCGTTCGTCGCGATGTATTTCTTCGAAGCGGCCTGCATGATCCAGGTCCGTGCGCAGGCGGGCGGCTCGGCGCTGTTGCCGATCGCGCAACCGATTCTCGACGGCATCAAGCAGCAGATCGCCGCGGTGACGCGCGGGATGGGCGCCGGGGCGCTCGTCTGGCCCGGCTTGCTGCGCCGGCTCGATCGGCGCAATCCTGGTTACGCGGACTAGCGGATCCGTCGTTGTCGTTTTAGAACGACCGTGCTAAATTCCTGCCAGCACTTTCAGTCAGGCAACCCTTCATTCGGCTGACGAAGCCGGCCCCGGGAGGCAGCACGATGAGCTTGTTGATGTCGCGACGCGATCTCGCGTTCCTGCTGTATGACTGGCTCGACGCGGAAGCGCTCGTCGCGCTGCCGCGTTACGCCGAGCACAGTCGCGAGACGTTCGACGCGGTGCTCGACACCAGCGAGCGGATTGCCGAACACCTCTTCGCGCCGCATGCGGCGCGTGGCGATCGCGAGGAACCGCAGTTCGACGGCGAGCGCGTGACGCTGATCCCGGACGTCGAACCGGCGGTGCGCGCCTTTGCGGACGCCGGGCTGATCGCCGCGGGCCATGACGAAGCGCTCGGCGGCATGCGCTTGCCGAAGCTGGTCGAAGCCGCATCGTTCCTGTTCTTCCAGGCCGCGAACATCGCGACGTCCGCCTATCCGTTCCTGACCGCCGCCAACGCGAACCTGCTCGTCGCGCACGGCAGCGCCGCGCAGATCGATGCGTTCGCGCGCCCGGAGCTGGAAGGGCGCTATCTCGGCACCATGTGCCTGTCCGAGCCGCAAGCCGGTTCATCGCTGTCCGACATCGCGACGCGCGCGGATTTCGAAGGCGACTCGCCGTTCGGCCCGCGCTACCGGCTGACCGGCAACAAGATGTGGATCTCGGGCGGCGAACACGAGCTGACGGAGAACATCGTCCACCTCGTGCTCGCGAAGATTCCCGACGAACACGGCCGGCTGCCGCCCGGCACGCGCGGCATCTCGCTGTTCATCGTGCCCAAGTACCTGCCGGGCGCCGACGGCGCGGCGCTGGGCGAGCACAACGACGTGGTGCTCGCGGGCCTGAACCACAAGATGGGTTACCGCGGCACCACCAACTGCCTGCTGAACTTCGGCGAAGGCACGCGCTACCGTCCCGAAGGGCGTGCGGGCGCGATCGGCTATCTGGTCGGCCAGCCGAACCACGGCCTCGCCTACATGTTCCACATGATGAACGAGGCGCGCATCGGAGTCGGCGCGGGCGCGGTGGCGCTCGGCTACACGGGTTATCTGCACGCGCTCGACTATGCGCGCAACCGGCCGCAAGGGCGCCCGCTCGGGCCCGCGGGCAAGGATGCCGCCGCGCCGCAGGCGCCGATCGTCGAACATCCGGACGTGCGGCGCATGCTGCTCGCGCAGAAGGCCTATGTCGAAGGCGGTCTCGCGCTGATCCTGTATTGCGCGAAGCAGGTCGATGAAGCACGCGCGCACGACGATGCGGACGTGCGCGCTCAATCCACGCGCCTGCTCGACATCCTGACGCCAATCGCGAAAAGCTGGCCGTCGCAATGGTGTCTCGCCGCGAACGACCTCGCGATCCAGGTGCACGGCGGCTATGGCTACACGCGCGATTACGCGGTCGAGCGGCTCTATCGCGACAATCGTCTCAATCCGATTCACGAAGGCACGCACGGGATCCAGGCGCTCGACCTGCTGGGCCGCAAGGTCGCACAGGACGACGGCGCGTTGCTGAACGCACTCGATGCGCGGATCGGCGCGACCGTCGAACGCGCGCGGACACTCGATGCCGGCCTGCGCGAACAGGCCGATGCGCTGGCGAAGCGGTGGGCGCGGCTGGTCGAGGTTACACGGCAACTCGGCGCGATCGGCGATCCGCAGGCGCGGCTCGCGAACGCGAGCGTCTACCTGGAAGCGTTCGGTCATCTCGTCGTTGCGTGGCTGTGGCTCGACGTGACGATTGCCGCGCACGGGCACGCCGACGATTTCCACGACGGCAAGCGTGCGGCGGCCCGCTATTTCTTCAACTGGGAATTGCCGAAAGTGGATGCGCAGCTCGATCTGCTCGCGAGCGTCGACACGACGACGCTCGACATGCGCGACGCGTGGTTCTGATCATGGCTTCACCAACATTCCGGAATGCAGACGATGTCGCAAATGCCGATTCCGTCGGCTGTTGCGTATTCGCCGTGAACCGGCCGTGCGGGCGTGCCCCGCGGGATGACTCGACGCGCGGCGACGCCGCACAAGGAGAGAGACGAACATGAAAGCCCTGTTGTGTACCGCATTCGGCCCGATCGACAGCTTGCGCATCGAGGACGTGGCGATTCCCGAACCGGCCGCGGGCCAGGTCCGGGTTCAGGTGAAGGCCGCGTCGCTCAATTTCCCCGACGCGCTGATCGTCCAGGGGTTGTACCAGGTGAAGCCGGCGCTGCCGTTTTCGCCCGGCGCGGAATTTGCCGGCGTGATCGACGCGGTGGGCGAGGGCGTGACCGCGTGGCAGCCGGGTGATTCGGTGGTCGCGTTCACCGGGCACGGCGGGTTCGCGCAGCAGTGCGTGGCCGACGTGCACCAGATTGCCGCGCTGCCGCCGGGCATGACATTCGAGCAGGGCGCGGCGCTCGTGCTCGCGTACGGCACGTCGCTGCACGCGTTGCAGCAGCGCGCGCGGCTGCAGGAAGGCGAGACGTTGCTCGTACTGGGCGCGGCGGGCGGCGTTGGCCTCGCCGCGATCGAGATCGCGAAGGCGCTCGGCGCGCGCGTGATCGCGGCGGCTTCGAGTGCGGACAAGCTGGCGCTGTGCCGTGAAGCGGGCGCCGACGAGACGATCGACTATGCGACCGAAGACCTGCGCCGGCGCGTGGACGAGTTGACCGGCGGGCGCGGTGCCGACGTCGTCTACGATCCGGTGGGTGGCGCCTATAGCGAGGCGGCGCTGCGCGCGACCGCGTGGCGCGGCCGGTTCCTCGTGGTCGGCTTCGCCGCCGGCGAGATCCCGAAGATCGCGCTGAACCTGGCGCTGCTCAAGGAGCGCGACATTCTGGGTGTGTTCTGGGGTGATGCGGTGCGCCGCGATCCGAAGCAGCATGTCGCGAACATGCGCCTGCTTGCCGAATGGTTCGCGGCCGGCAAGGTACGACCCGCGATCACCGAGCGCGTGTCGCTGGCCGATGCGGCCGATGCGATCGCGCGGATGGCCAACCGGCAGGTGAAGGGCAAGGTAGTGATCCTGCCGGACGCGTGACCGGCTTTCCGCGCGCGGCGTGCCGCGTTCCGGCACACGCCGCGCGGTTGTGGTTCAGTGCTCGTGCGCGTTACGCAATCTGCTGCAGAAGGGCCGCGACCCGCTGCCCGAGCGCACGATGCTGATCGGCCGCGAAGTGAACGCCATCCACCGGGCTCACCTCGATGATCGCGCCGGCATCGAGAAAGTGCGCACCGGCGTCGCTCGCCACCTGTTCGTACCGCTTCGCGAGCTGCCGCGACTTCGCTGCGCCGCCCGCGAAGATTTCGCCGAGGAAGCCGACTTCGACGATCGGCGCTGGCGCCATCAGCACGAGCTTCGGTGACGCGCCGGACGGACCGGCACCGCACGCAGCGATCTCGGCAAGCAGCACGCCGACCGACGTCGCTATGTCGGCGGGGGTGACCGAGAAGCGTGTCTTCAGATCGTTGGTCCCGAGCATCAGCACGACGACATCGACGGGCAAGTGGCTTTCGAGGCACGCGCGCAAATACGACAAGCCGTTCTTGTGCCGGCCTTCGATCGGATCGTCATGCACGGTCGTGCGCGCAGGCAACCCTTCTTCGATGACCCGCCAGCTCGCGCCGAGCGTGTGCGCCAGCACGCCGGTCCAGCGTTCTTCGCGCGCGAACCGCTCCAGTACGCCGGCACGCGTCATCGGGCGTGTGCCGTGCGTGTTCGAATCGCCGTAGCAGAGCACGGTTTTCTGCGTCATCGTCATGTCCTCCGTCAGTCGTTCAGTCTTTCGGCAAGCGCAGCACGTCGAGCGCATGCTGCGAGAATTCGACCCAGAACCGCTCGTTCGCGATGCCGGCCTGCAGGACCAGGTGCTGAAGGCGCTTCGTGCGCGAATCGACCGCTTCCGAGAAATCGCGTGCCTCGATCTGCAGATACAGGTCGAGCTTCTCCTGGTGCAACGCGATGCGCCGTCTGATTTCGTCCTCGAGGCCGGCCGGGCCGAGCACCGCTTCCGCACGCAGGCGCACCATCAACGCTTCGCGCAGCGGCGTCGGGTCTTCCTGTTCGGCGATCCAGCGCCGCAACTCCTTCTTGCCGGCCGGCAGGATCCGGTACGCGCGCTTGCGGCCACGCCCCGATTCGGCCGGCAGCGATTCGATCCAGCCCGTTTCCTCGAGACGCCCCAGCTCGCGATAGATCTGCTGATGCGTCGCCTGCCAGAAATAGCCGATCGAGCGATCGAAGCGGTCGGCGAGTTCGGAGCCTGAACCCGGGCGTTCGGCGAGAGCGGTGAGGAGTGCGTGGGGCAGGGACATGTCGGATCGGAGGCGGCCTCGGAATGAACCGCATCTTGCCATATCGGGGCCACAGTACAAGATGACGGATGCGTTTATGCAACGGGTTGCATAAACGAAAGCGGTCGACTACTATCTGTGCAACTTGTTGCATAAAAATGGAGACACCCCATGACGTCGCGTTATCCGCATCTGACGACCCCGCTCGAGCTCGGCTTCACGTCGCTCAGGAACCGAGTGCTGATGGGGTCGATGCACGTGGGCCTCGAGGAAGCGCCGAACGGCTTCGAGCGGATGGCGGCGTTCTATGCGGAGCGTGCGCGCGGCGAGGCCGGCCTGATCGTCACGGGCGGATTCGCGCCGAACGAGCGGGGCCGTCCGGCGCCCGGCGGGGCGATCCTGACGACCGAAGCGGAAGCCGAGCGTCATCGTGTCGTGACGCGCGCTGTGCATGCGGAGGGCGGCAGGATCGCGCTGCAGATCCTGCATTTCGGGCGCTACGCGTATCACCCGGCACTCGCCGCGCCGAGCGCGTTGAAGGCGCCGATCAACCCGTTCACGCCCCATGCGCTGACCAGCGATGAAGTCGACGAGACGATCGCCGATTTCGTCCGATGCGCGGCGCTCGCGCAGCATGCGGGCTACGACGGCGTCGAGATCATGGGGTCCGAGGGCTATCTGATCAACGAATTCATCGCCGCGCGCACGAACCATCGCGACGACGCATGGGGCGGCGCCTACGAGAACCGCATCCGCTTCCCGGTCGAGATCGTGCGGCGCGTGCGCGAGCGGGTCGGCACGAACTTCATCATCATCTACCGGTTGTCGATGCTCGATCTCGTCGAAGGCGGCTCGACGCTCGACGAAGTGATCCGGCTCGCGCAGGCGATCGAAGCGGCCGGTGCAACGATCATCAATACGGGCATCGGCTGGCACGAGGCGCGCATTCCGACCATCGCGACGAAGGTGCCGCGCGCCGCTTACGCCTGGGTCACGCGGCAGTTGATGGGCAAGGTCGGCATCCCGCTCGTCGCGACCAACCGGATCAACACGCCGGAAGTCGCGGAGCAACTGCTGGCCGACGGCTATTGCGACATGGTGTCGATGGCGCGGCCGTTTCTCGCCGATGCCGAGTTCGTCCGCAAGGCGCGGGAAGGGCGCGCGGACGAAATCAACACGTGCATCGGCTGCAACCAGGCCTGCCTCGACCATACGTTCAGCGGCAGGATCACGTCGTGCCTCGTGAATCCGCGCGCGTGCCATGAAACCGAGCTCGTGATTCGCCCCGCACAGCGGCGCAAACGGATCGCCGTGGTCGGCGCCGGGCCGGCAGGCCTCGGCTTCGCGGTCACCGCGGCCGAGCGCGGTCATGCGGTGACGCTGTACGAAGTCGGCCCCGAGATCGGCGGCCAGTTCAATATCGCGAAGAAGGTGCCCGGCAAGGAAGAGTTCAACGAGACGCTGCGCTATTTCCGCCGGCAGATCGAACTGCGGGGCGTGACGCTCCACCTCAATACGCGTGCGACCGCCGAGATGCTGCTGCAACACGAATTCGACGAAGTGGTGATCGCGACGGGCATCGTGCCGCGCACGCCGCCGATCGACGGTGTCGGGCATGCCAAGGCGCTCGGCTATCTCGACGTGCTGCGCGACGACAAGGCCGTGGGCCGCAGCGTCGCGATCGTCGGCGCCGGCGGGATCGGCTTCGACGTCGCGGAATATCTCGTGCATCGTGCGGGCGCCGCGCACGTCGATGCGGACCGCTTCTTCGCCGAGTGGGGTGTCGACCCGTCGTATGCGAACGCAGGCGGCTTGCGTCATGCGCACCCCGAGCCGGCGGCGCGGCAAATCCATCTGCTGCAGCGCAAGGCATCGAAGGTCGGCGACGGGCTCGGCAAGACCACCGGATGGATCCACCGCACGGCGCTGAAGGCGCGCGGCGTCGGGATGTCGTCGGCGGTGACCTACCGGCGCATCGACGACGAAGGATTCCACGTGACGATCGACGGCGTCGAGCAGACGCTGCCGGTGGACAACGTCGTGATCTGCGCGGGGCAGGAGCCGTTGCGCGAACTGGCGGAGCAACTGGAGGCCGCCGGGCGCAAGGTCCATGTGATCGGTGGCGCATACGAAGCGGCCGAGCTCGACGCGAAGCGCGCGATTCACCAGGGCACGACGCTTGCCGCCACCCTTTGAGACCGATTCGTTTCTTTTCCGCCCGACGATACTGGAGTCTTCGATGACGAACGCACCGCTGCATCTTCAACCCGCTGTCGCGCAATCGCTCGACACGTGGCACGCGATGATCGAACGCAAGGATTTTGGCGCACTGGAATCGATCGTCCATCCGGACGCCGTGTTCCGTTCGCCGATGGCGTTCAAGCCGTACGGGCCGGCGCCCGCGCTAGTGCTGGCGCTGCGCACGGTGATCACGATCCTCGAGGATTTCACCTATCACCGCCAGTTCGTCACCGACGACGGCAAGAGCGTGGTGCTGGAGTTCAGCGCGGCCATCGGCGACAAGGCGCTGAAGGGGATCGACATGATCCGCTTCGACGACGAAGGGCGGATCGTCGAATTCGAGGTCATGATCCGGCCGTTCAATGGGCTGCAGGCGCTGGGCGCCGAAATGGGCGCGCGGCTCGGGCAGCAGTTGCCGTCGTTCAAGCTCGGCGGTTGAGTCGGGCCTCCGGGTAGCCCGGTTCCCGACACACTGCGTGGCGTCGTCACGCCTGCGCGAACCGTTCGACGAACCAGTCGCAGACGAACGCGGTTCGCTCGGATGCGTGGTTGTAGATCGTGTGCTCGCCGTCCGGCCAGACCCTGAGCGTCGCATTGCCGGACGTCGCCGCATCGAGAAACGGCTGCTGATCGTCGAGCCGGATCAGCGGATCTTCGCCACCGTGCAGCCCCAGCAGCGGGCACGCGATGCGGTCGCGTTCGGACGAGAAGCGCCGATCCCGCGCGCCTGCATGAATGCGTGCTGCTGTCGTGGGTTCGATTCAGCGCGCGCTCGTGCCGGGCAGGTTGCCGTCGAAGGCGTCCTGCAGCAGCGCGCGCAGGCCGTCGCGTTCGATCGGGCGCGGGTTCCAGTACGGATTGGCTGCCGCGAGATCGGCGGCGCGATCGAGGTCGGCTTCCTGCATGCCGATCGCCTTCAGCGAGACCGGCGCGCCGTTGTCGAGCGCCAGGACGTAGAGGCCGCGTGCGGCGTCGTTCGTGCCGATCGCGCGGGCGATCCGCTGCATCGCGTCCGGCGCGTGCGCGGCGTTGTACGCGAGCGCATGCGGCAGCACGACCGTGTGGGTCGGCGCGTGCGGCAGGTTGAAGCTGCCGCCGAGCGTATGACAGAGCTTGTGGTGCAGCGCCATGCCGACGTTGCCGAGCACCATGCCGCACAGCCACGCGCCGTAGAGCGCGTCGCTGCGCGCGTCGAGATCGGCGGGGTCGCGCCGCACGCCGGGCAGGCCGCGCGCGAGCGCGCGAATGCCTTCTTCGGCCACGAGGCTCATCACCGGATTCGCGTTGTTCGCGTAGAGGCCTTCCGCCGCGTGCGCGATCGCATTGAGGCCGCTCGTCACGGACAGCTCGACGGGCAGCGTGACGGTGAGCGCGGGATCGTAGATCACCGTCTTCGGCAACACGCGAGCGTCGGAGCCCGTGCGCTTGAGGCCGCCTTCGGTCAGGCCGTAGATCGGCGTCATCTCGCTGCCGGCATACGTCGTCGGAATCGCGAGGATCGGCAGGCTGCTTTCGAGCGCGATCGCTTTGCCGAGGCCGATCGTCGAACCGCCGCCGATCGCGATTGCGCAGTCGGCATGGCACGACGTGGCGAACGCCTGCGCATCGCGGGCAATCTCGATCGGCACGTGCATCGTCGCGCGGTCGTACAGCCCGGCCGCGCGCGCACCGAGCCGCTCGACGATGCGTTGCGCGAGGTCGTGCTGCTCCGGCGTGCAGAGCACGATCGCGCGTTGCGCGCCCAGTTCCAGCACTTCGCGTTCGAGATGCTCGAGGCTGCCTGCGCCGAAGATCACGCGGGCCGGGCGGGCCTGGTAGATGAAGTTCATGGCGTCGTTACTCCGTTGCGTAGTCGACCTGATGGCGCGCAATGCGCAGGCCCGTCAGTGCGTCGCGTACACGTGCGTGTTCAGGATGCGTCGCGTAAGCGTCGAGTGCTTCGCGCGACGCGAAGTCGGCGACGAGAATCAGGTCGCACGCGCAGTCGGCCGCGCTGAAATCCGCGCCGACTTCGAGGTGCGTCATGCCCGGAATCCGGCCGCGCAGGCTTTCGAAGGTGGTCTTGACGGTGGTGCGTGCCGCCGCGCGCTCGGGCTCGGTCGCGCCGGCGACGTTCCACATCACGACGTGGCGGATCATGCGGCGCGCTCCGCGGGATTGAGCACGAAGTCGTAGTCGAGCGTATAGAACGGCGTGTCCATGCGCGAGCCGTCCGGCGCAATGCCGGGCGCGTGCCGGACCCAGTCGGCGACGAGCGTCGACCGTACGCCGAACACCGCATCGGAGTCGAGATAGCGGTCGCCGTCGCGGAACACGTGCGTGATCAGCGTTTCGTAGCCGCGCGCCTCGATCATGAAGTGCAGGTGCGCGGGTCGCCACGGATGACGGCCGAGCGCGTCGAGCATCGCGCCGACGGGGCCGTCGTGTGGAATCGGATACGGCTCGGCGAGGATCGAGCGGAATGCGTAGCGGCCGTCGGCATCCGTGCGCAGCCGGCCGCGCGCGCGGTGCGTGACCGAGCCGTCGTCGGCCGGAAGCTGCACGTCGTAGTGCCCGTCCTCGTCGGCTTGCCAGACCTCCAGCGAGGCGTGCGCGATCGGCAGGCCGTCGATGCCGCGCACATGGCCCGACACGAAGCAGGGCTCGCCGCAGGCGCCGTTCGCGATGTCGTCGAACATCCCGAAGTCGCGGCTGCCTTCGACGTAGAACGGGCCGAATACGGTCGCCTCCGTGCAGCCGGCCGGCTTCGCATGATTCTGTGCGGTGACGAGGGTCGACAGCCCGAGCACGTCGGACAGCAGGATGAACTCCTGGCGTTTATCGTCGGTGATGTGGCCCACGGCCGTCAGGAAGCCGATCGCGCGTTGCCATTCGGCCTCGGTGAGCCTCGTCTCCCGTGCAAACGAGTGCAGGTGCTGGACGAGGCTGGTCATCACCGTGCGCAACCGCTCGTCGCGACAGCCGCCCAGCGACGCGATCACGGCCTGTGTGATGGTGTCTTCGTTGAGATTGCGCATAGGGGGTGTCTCCTGATGTCGTTGGATAGCGCGTTGACGTAACATTAATTCCGCCTTGGATCGTAAAAAAGAGGGTTTGGAGGAGTTTTGTTCTCCACCAGGTGGAAGAATCGAACGCATGGACAAGTGGACGCAGATCGAATTTTTCGTACAGGTCGCCGAGCTGGGCAGCCTGTCGAAGGCCGCCGAGCGGCTCGGGATGTCGAGCGCGGCGGCGAGCCGCTGCCTGAACGCGCTGGAGGAGCGGCTGGGCGCGCGGCTCGTCGAGCGCACCACGCGGCGCCTGTGGCTGACCGACGCCGGGCATGAATACCACCGGCGTTGTGTCGCGATCCTGATGGAACTGTCGGAGGCCGATGCGGCGGTCAACGAAGCGAGCGTCAATCCGGCCGGCACGCTGCGCGTGACCGCGTCGGTATCGTTCGCGTCGATCTATATCGCGCCCGCATTGCCCGAATTTCATCGGCGCTACCCGAACCTGAACGTGCAGATCGTCGCGGCGAACCGCTATCCGGATTTCATCGAGGCCGGCATCGACGTGGCGATCCGCACGCGCGAGCATGAAGCGGATTCGGGCATCACCGTGCGCAAGCTCGCCGAGACGCGGCGCGTGCTGGCCGCGTCGCCCGGGTATCTGGCGAAGTACGGCGGGCCGGCGACGCCCGATGCGCTGTGCGATCACCGGATGCTGGTGTACAACCTCGCGAACGATCCGTACGTCCTGCATTTCCGCCACGGCGCGAAGAAGCAGTCGATCACGATCAAGAGCGTGCTCGACGCGAACGAAGGGCAGGTGATCCGCGCCGCGGCGCTTGCCGGGCTCGGCATCCTGATCCAGCCGCTCTACATCATTCACGACGATATCGTCGCGGGGAAGCTGGTGCCGGTGCTCACCGACTGGCAACTACCGGCGCTCACCGTCAACATCGCGTACCAGAGCCGCCGTCACCAGCCGGCGAAGATCCGCGTGTTCACCGAGTTCCTGATCGAGCGCTTCGAACGCCTCGGGCTCGCGCGCAAATGGAAGGAAGTCGGCCGCTGATCGCAGGCCGGCGCTGCGCCGTCGCGCATTTCTCCGTGTGACGGAGCACTGTTTTCCCGCTGAAGGCGCAGCGGACGGCCCCGGCCGCACACACCCCCGGCCGGGACAACCTGACAAAATCCTGACGAATCAAGATGATATATTGTATCATCTGAGGTTTGCGCCACCGTCGGGCCGGGCTGCCTGGTACGGCCGCCTGCGACGCCACCATCCGAAGATCGATACGACGTGACGAAAACCAGACACACCCCGGCGCGCGGGGAGCGGCACCACGCCGCGTCGCGCCGGAACGCCGACGCCTGGCGCGTTCGCGCGGCACGCGGCTGCACGACCCTGCTGGGTTGCGCGATGGCGACCACCGGCGCGTGGGCTGCCGAAGCGGCCGCACCCGCACCGGACGAGCGGCATGCGCTGCCGGCGGTCCACGTCAGCGCGCAATCCGCACCGGCCGACCCGCTGACGCAACCGCTCGAAACGGGCTCGCGGCTCGGGCTTGCGAGCCTCGACACGCCCGCGAGCGTCGAGACGGTCACGGCCGACACGATCGACGCGCGCGGCGATCGCACGGTGCTCGACGCGGTGACGCGCACCGCGGGGTTCTCGAGTGCGATGGCGCCGGGCACCGGTGGCACCGCATTGAGCGTGCGCGGCTTCAGCGGGCAGGAATCGGTGATGACGCTGCTCGACGGCGTGCGGCTGATGCCGGCTGCCGGCACGATCACGTTCCCGTTCGATACGTGGTCGGTCGAGCGCATCGAGGTGCTGCGCGGCCCGGCGTCGGTGCTGTACGGCGAAGGAGCGATCGGCGGCGTCGTGAACGTGGTGCCGAAGCGGCCGCAGCGCACGAGAGAGACGACGCTGCAGGTCGGTGTCGGCCTGGATGGTGCGAAGCGCGCCGCGTTCGATACGACGGGCGCGCTCGGCCCGCGGCTGTCGTATCGCTTCCATGCGAGCGATGCACGCGCGAACGGTCTCGCCGAGCGGGCCGACACGCATACGACGGCCGTCGGCGGCGCGCTGAAGTTCGACGTGAGCCCGACGCTCACGCTGACGCTCGACTTCGACTATGGCCGCCAGATGCCGGCGACCTACTATGGCGTGCCGGCGCCGAACGGCGTGCTCGATCCGTCGCTGCGCAAGGTCAACTACAACGTCGCCGACGCGTCGATGTCCTATTACGACCAGTGGACGCGCCTGTCGGCCAGCTACCGGCCGACGGCCGGCGTGACGATCGACAACCAGCTCTATTACCTGACGTCGAACCGCCAGTGGCGCAATGCCGAATCGTATGCGCTCGATGCCGCGACGGGTCTCGTCACGCGCAGCGACTATCTCGACATCGGTCACCACCAACGGCAGATCGGCGATCGGCTGAGCGCACGCTTCGACGGCACGCTGTTCGGTCGCGCGAACCGCTTCGTCGTCGGCACGGAATTCAGCCAGATCACGTTCAGTGGCACCAACAATTCGCCGTACGGCGGTGAATCGACGGTGCCCGTGCACGGCTTCGATCCCGGCGTGTTCACGAGCCCCGACCCGACGGTGCCGCAGTTCAGCACGCGCGCGCGGCAGGTCGCGGTGTTCGCCGAGAACCGGCTCGAAGTGCTGCCGCGGCTCGCGTGGGTGAGCGGCCTGCGCTACGACCACGTCGCGTTCAGCCGCGAGCAGGCGGCAGCCGGCGCGGGCTTCGACAAGCGTTTCGCGAACGTCGGCTGGCGCACGGGCTTCGTGTTCGAGGTCGCGCCGACGCTCAGCGCGTATGCGCAGTACACGACGGGCGCGGAGGGCCTCGGCTCGCTCGTGACGCTGTCGGCTTCGCAGGCGAACTACCGGCTCGCGACCGGCGAACAGTGGGAAGCCGGCGTCAAGCAGACGCTGCTCGACGGCCGCGCATACTGGACGTTCGCCGTGTACGACATCACGAAGCGCAATCTGCTGAGCACCGACCCGTTCAATCCCGCGCTGCGCCAGCAGGTCGGCCGGCAATCGTCGCGCGGCATCGAGCTGACGGGCGGCGCGCGGCTGCCGCACGGCTGGACGATCGATGCAAACGTCGCGCTGCTGCGCGCGCGCTATGACGCGTTCAACCAGAAGGTCGGCAGCGCGACGGTGTCGCGCGCCGGCAATGCGCCGGCCAACGTGCCGCAGCAGACGGCGAACCTGTGGCTCGGCTGGGCGTTTGCCGAGCGCTGGCAGGCGAACGCGGGCGTGCGCTACGTCGGCGCGACGTACGGCGACGACGCGAACCGCGTGCAGTTGCCGTCGTACACGGTGTTCGACGCGTCGCTGCGCTGGCAGCCGACGTCGCGCACGGAGCTGGCGCTTTACTTGCGCAACCTCGCGAACCGCACGTATGCGGTGACGACGTCGAACGGCGGCGAGCAATGGCTGCTCGGCCCGTCGCGCTCGGCGGAGCTCGTCGCGACGATGCGCTTCTGATGCGGCACGGCGCGCCTCCCGTGACGCACATGCTCGACATCGAACGTGTGAGCTGGTCTCCCGGCGGAGCGATCACCGTGCTCGACTCGGTGACGTTGAGCGTGGCCGAAGGCGAGTTCGTCGGGCTGGTCGGCCCGAACGGCAGCGGCAAGACGAGCCTGTTGCGCTGCGTGTTCCGTTACGCGCGACCCGATGCCGGCCGTGTCGCGCTCGATGCGCAGGACGTGTGGCGCATGCGGCCGCGCGCGGTCGCGCAGCGCATCGCGGTGCTGCAGCAGGAGACGCCGGACGATTTCGGGCTGACGGTCGACGAACTGGTCGGCATGGGGCGCACGCCGCACCAGCGGCCGTTCGATGCGGAGACGGCGGACGATCGCCGGATCGTCGAATCCGCGCTGCACGACGTCGGCCTCGTCGAGCGCCGTGCGCAACGCTTCGCGTCGCTGTCGGGCGGCGAGAAGCAGCGCGCGCTGCTGGCCCGCGCACTCGCTCAGCAGCCCGAACTGCTGCTGCTCGACGAACCGACCAACCATCTCGATCTGCGCCATCAGCTCGAACTGCTCGCGCGCGTGCGGCGCCTCGGCATCGCGACGCTCGCCACGATTCACGACCTCAATCTCGCGGCCGCGTATTGCGACCGGCTCCACGTGCTCGCGCACGGCAGGGTCGTCGCATCGGGCGTGCCGGCCGACGTGCTGACCGAAGCGCTGCTGCGCGACGTGTTCGGCGTCGCCGCGCTCGTCGATCGCCATCCTGTCACGGGCCGGCCGCGCATCACGCCGCTTCATCCGGAATGACCGCCATGCCGTTTCCTGTCTTGCCCTCCGCCTTGTCGCCTGTATTCCGCCGGCTGCTTGCCGCGACCGTGCTCGGCTGCGCGGCCGCGCATGCCGGGGCATATCCCGTCACCGTGCGCAGTTGCGATCGCGACGTGACGTTCGAGCGCGCGCCGTCGCGTGCGGTGAGCAACGACGTGAACCTGACCGAGATGATGCTCGTGCTCGGCCTGAAGGACCGGCTCGTCGGCTACACCGGGATCGGCGGCTGGAAGACGGGCACCGCGCGCGTGCGCGATGCGCTGCGCGGCGTGCCGGAATTGGCGAGCCAGTATCCGTCGCTCGAGGTGCTGGCGGCCGCGCGCGCCGACTTCTATCTCGCGGGCTGGAACTACGGGATGCATGTCGGCGGCCCGGTGACGCCCGCGACGCTCGCGCCGTTCGGCATCCGTGCGTACGAGCTGACCGAATCGTGTTCGCACGTGATGAAGCAGGCGGCCGCGTCGTTCGACGACGTGTTCCGCGACCTGAACAATCTCGGCCGGATCTTCGGCGTCGATGCGCGCGCGGCGCAGGTCGTCGCGTCGATGCGCACGCGTCTCGCGGCGGTGTCGCGCACGATCGGGCATCCGGAGCCGCTGCGCGTGTTCGTCTACGACAGCGGCACCGACAAGCCGATGACGGCCGGCGGGCTCGCGATGCCGACCGCGCTGCTGGCGGCGGCCGGCGCGCGCAACGTGATGGCCGACCTGCCGCGCAGCTGGACGCAGGTGAGCTGGGAAAGCGTGGTCGCGCGCGATCCGCAGGTGATCGTGATCGTCGACTATTCGGCCGTGACGGCCGCGCAGAAGCAGCAATTCCTGCTGAGCCAGCCGTCGCTCGCACGGGTGGCCGCGATCCGCGACCGGCGCTTCATCGTGATTCCGTACGATGCGGCGACGCCGGGCCCCGAGAACGTCGCGGCCGTCGAGACGCTGGCGCGCGCGCTGTATCCGGCCGCGTTCGCCGGGCCGGCGCGATGAGCGTGCACGTGCGTGCAGCGCGGCCCGGCATGCGCGTGGTGCTGTCGGCGCTGGCGCTGCTGTTGATCGTGTCGATCGTCGCGTCGGCCGCGTTCGGGCCGGCGCCGATCGCGATGCCGGCGGCGGTGCGCATCGTCGCCATGCACCTCGTGTCGGTATTCGGCGACGCCGGTGCGTTCGCGGCGGGGGCGGGCGACGACAGCATCGTCTGGCTGATCCGGATGCCGCGCGCGCTGCTGGCCGCGATCGTCGGCGCGACGCTGGCGGTGGTCGGCGTGGCGTTGCAGGCTGCGACCGCGAACCGCCTGGCCGATCCGCACCTGCTCGGCGTGAGCGCGGGGGCGATGCTCGGCGCCGTCGCGGTCACCGTGATGGCCGGTGCGGCATTCGGCCCGTTCACGCTGTCGGCTGCCGCGTTCGCGGGCGCGCTCGCGGCGACCGCCTGCGTCGTCGCGCTCGCTTACCGGCGCGGCCGGCTCGAATCGGACCGGCTGCTGCTCGCGGGCGTATCGGTGTCGTTCATGATGGCTGCGTTCGGCAACCTGCTGCTGTATCTCAGCGACCAGCGCGCCGCGTCGTCGGTGCTGTTCTGGATGCTCGGCGGGGTCGGGCTTGCGCGCTGGGATCTGCTGCCGGTGCCGGCCGTATGCGCGGCGCTCGCCGGCGGCGCGTTGTACGCGCGCCGGCGCGAACTGAATGCGCTGATGTCGGGCGATGTGGCCGCGGCAACGCTCGGCGTGCCGAGCGCGCGGATGCGGCGCGAGGTGTTCGTCGTCGCGTCGTTCGCGACGGGCGCGATGGTGGCGGTGAGCGGGGCGATCGGCTTCGTCGGGCTCGTGACGCCGCATCTGTGCCGTCGCGTCGTCGGCGCCGAGCATGGCAGGCTGCTGCCGGTGGCCGCGCTGACGGGCGCGATCCTGCTCGTCTGGGCCGATGTGGCCGCACGCTCGCTCGCGGCGCCGGAGGATCTGCCGATCGGGATCGTGACCGCGATGTTCGGCAGCCTGTTCTTCGTCGCGCTGCTGCGCCGCCGCTGAGCGGCGCGCAGATCAGGCGAGGGCGGCCGGGGCGCCTCCTGCCGCGCGCTTCATTGCCGCGGGATGGCCATGCCGCGGCTGCCGCCGAATGCGTCGGCATGCGTTAGGGTATCCGGCAAGTCGAACAGGTTGTCCGGCAGCGACAGCGCGGGCAGCGTGATCACGAAGCGTGCGCCGCCGAGCGGTGAATCCTCGAGCCGCACGTCGCCGCCATGCACCTGCGCGACGCGCCGCACGATTGCGAGCCCGAGCCCGAAGCCGCCGGTCTGCCGGTCGCGGCTGGAGTCGAGCCGCTGGAACGGTTCGAACACGCGGGCGCGTTCGGCGGCCGGAATGCCGGGGCCATCGTCGTCGACGCTCAACACGAGCGCGCCGGACGCGTTGCGCTCGGCGGCGAGCAGCACCGTGCGCGATGCGTAGCGCGCGCCGTTGCGGATCAGGTTCAGCAATGCGCGGGCGACCAGCTTCGGGTCGCACACGTGGGTCGCGGGCGCGCCGAGCGCCGACACCTCGAGCGTGATGCCGCGATCGACGATGTCGTTCGCGACGTTGCCGGCGACGCTGTCGATCAGCGCGTCGACGACGACTTCCATCGGCGCGAGCTGGCTCGCGCCCTGTTCGAGCCGGCCGATCGTCAGCAGCTCGGTGACGAGCTCGTCGAGTTCGCGCACGTCGCGCCGCAGCGCGTCGCGGCGTTCGCGCATCCGTCCCGTCTCGTCAGGCTCGGCGAGCAGCGCGAGCCCGAATTCGAGCCGCGCGAGCGGCGTCTTCAGTTCGTGCGAGATGCCGTGCATCATTTCGCGCTGCTGCTTGATCGACGCCTCGATGCGCTCGGCCATGTCGTTGAACTGCTGCGACAACTCGTAGATGTTCGACTTGCCGGACAGCTTCACGCGCGTCGACAGCGTACCGGCGCCGAATGCGCGTGCGGCTTCCTGCAGCCTGCGCAGGTCGCGCCAGTGATAGTGAATCCACAGCACCACCGCGAACAGCGTGCTGAGCGCGAGCAGCATGTACGCATAGATCCTGATGTCGAGGCTGAATGCTTCGATCGGCCGCGCATGCAGCACCGAACCATCCGCGAGCGGCATGTAGTAATCCTTGGCGTCGTAGCTGATCGCGATCAGGCCGGCGTCGAGATCGCGCAGCGGCTCGCCGCTCAACTGCGCGCGGGCGGTGGCCATCGGCATGAAGTCGAACCGTTCGTTGCCGTGCTTCGCGAGCTCGCGCAGCGCCACCTTGCGCTGCTCGCCCGGATGGCGTTCGAGGTAGTCGTTGAGCACGAACGCGTAGGTCGTCAACGCGTCGCGCTCCGCCTGCGCGCTGCGGTCGTAGAAGATCCGGTCGAACGACAGCTGGATGAAGATGATCGACGCCGCGACGAACAGGATCACGACGAGGTACAGCCGAATCAATGGGCGGAGCATTTATTCGTCCCACGCGGAAGGGCTGAACAGGTAGCCGCGGCCCCAGATCGTCTTGATCTTGTGCGGCTCCGACGACGCATCCTCGAAGCGGCGGCGCAGCTTCGAGATGCCGGAATCGACCGAGCGGTCGAGTCCGTCGAACTCGATCCCGCGCAGCTGCTTCAGGATGTCGTCGCGGCTCAGCACGGTGCCGGCCGCGCGCGCGAGGATCAGCAGCAGGTTGAATTCGGCGGTCTTCAGGTCGACCGGCTCGCCGCGCCACGTGACGGTGCGGTTCGGCGGCGAGATCGCCAGTTCGCCGAACACGAGCGCTTCGGGCGCGGCCACCGGCGCTTCCGCGGCGGCCGGCTGCGCACGGCGCAGCAGCGCGCGGGCGCGGGCGACCAGCACGCGCGGTTCGATCGGCTTCGTCACGTAGTCGTCGGCGCCCGTCTCGAGGCCCGCGACCTGGTCGTAGACGTCCAGGCGCGCGGTCAGGATCAGCACGGGGACGTTGGTGAACGCGCGGATGCGCCGGCAGACTTCCATGCCGTCGAGATTCGGCAGCATCAGGTCGAGTATCACGAGGGCCGGCTGGTGCTCGCGCACCGCGGCGACGGCGAGGTCGCCGCGTCGCACGACCGTCACCGCGAATTCATAACCGTCGAGGTATTCGCGGACGAGCTGCGCCAGGCGGTCGTCGTCCTCGATCAGCAGTACGCGGTATTTGAGCGGATCTTCGTTCATGGTCTCCTCAATATGCACGCGCCATTTCACACCCGGGCAGGCCGGTGTGCGGCGCGGCACGCGAATTCTATCCGGCGCATCGAAGGCCGGGGGCGCGGGGCGACAATCTCGAACAATCGAACACAATTGAGCACAGATTCTCCGAATATTCAGGACAGTCGCGGCGCTGGGCGGCACCTAGACTGCGGGCTCCGTCACTCTTATCCCAATATTGTGCGCCCAATACTTCGCCGCTACCGCTATTGCATGCCGCTCGCCGGCCTGACCCTTGCCGCCGCCGCCCACGCGGAAAACCAGTATTCGCTGTCGCTTGGTGGCGGTTTCGCGCCGCGCTACCCGGGCAGCAACCAGTCTCGCGGCGTCGTCGCGCCGGGTTTCTCCGCGAAGTTCGGCAATGGCTTCTTCATCGACAGCACCCAGGGCGCCGGTTACCGGCTGGACCTGCCGCATGGCGCGTTCGTGTCGGCGGCGGTGAGCTACGACGCAGGTCGAGCCGACGAGAACCGCTTCGACATGCCGGGCTCCGACTACCTGAAGGGCATGGGCCGGGTTCCGGGCTCGGTGCTGGTGGGCGTGCGCGCGGGCGTGACGCTGTTCAACGCGGCGGAACTGAGCGTCACGATCGACTCACCCGTGACGCACACGTCGCGCGGCGTGTCGGGACACATGGATCTTGCGGTGCCGGTGTTCAAGACCGCGCAGCACGAGATCATCGTGACGGGCACGGTGCATGCGGGCTCGGGGCGCTATACGCAGACGTTCTACGGCGTGACCGATGCGCAGTCGATGACGAGCCGGTTCCGGCCGTATTCGACGAGCGGCGGGATCGACAGCGCGTCGATGGCGGTCGCGTGGAACTGGACGCTGTCGCAGCACTGGTCGGTGCTCGCGACCGGTGGCGTGACGCGGCTGCTCGGCCGCTACGGCGACAGCCCGATCGTCCAGTCGCGCAGCAACTACTACGCCATCGCGGGCGCGACCTACAAGTTCTGAGTAGTCGTATGGCGAGCCGACTGGAATGAAGCGAACCGTCCCGGCGCGTGCTGGTTTCGATCATGGCGTCGAGCAAGGTCAGGCGCTTGCGCGTGCCGTCTCGCCGCGCAGCGTGCGGTAACATGCAGGCGGCTTCGGCGCCAGGCCGAGGTGGCGACGCCGGTGCGCCGAAGCAGCGCGGCCGGCGGGCGCGAGGCCGCGGTTCGTCGGCCGGCAGCCGTCCGGAAACGGCCGGCGTCGTGCGGAACCGATCATGCATGCAACGCCCGGTTGGCGCTGGCATGCGTACATGAACCTGATCCACCGGGCGCGAAAGGGAGAAAACCGATGAAGAAGACGATCGCGATGATGATGGCGCTGGTTGCGGGCGCAACGTTTGTAGGATGCACGGACATGAAGACGAAGAATGCGACCGCGGGCGGCATGGTGATGAACGGCGAGCCGGCACGCACGTCGCCCGCCTGCAAGGCGGACGCGGGGCCGGACGACGCGCTGGTCGGCAAGACCGAGGCCGATGCGGCGGCACAACTGGACGGCTGCCTGTGGCGCGTGCTCGAGCGCGACGGCAAGTCATTGCCGGGCACGATGGATTACCGGCAGGAACGCCGCAATCTCGGCATTCGCGACGGCAAGGTGATCTGGGTACGGCGCGGCTGACGCGTTGCACCTGGCAGGACAAGGCGCGTGGCTGCGCGCGCAGGTGCGGCGGACATCAGACGGCACGCCGGCAACCGGTTCGCGGATCGACGTCGATTCATCGTCTGTCGTGCGCACGCCGGTTGAATCGTGGACTGCGCGGAATCAATCCGGTAGAGTGGGGCGCCTTGACCGCATGCCAACCTGCCGTATGAAGACGACATGCGCGCGCCCGGCGTGGCGGGCAGCCTGCAAGGGCCAGCCCCGAGTCGGTGCGCGATGCGTTTCGACCCTCGCCGATGGATGACCTGCTTTCATTCTATGAGCGTGAGCTGAACCTTCTGCGCCACCAGGCGAAGGAGTTTGCGCGACGCTACCCGAAGATCGCGGCCCGCATGCAGCTCGCGAGCGGGGCCGATGCCAGCAGCGCCGACCCGCATGTCGAGCGCCTGTTCGAGTCGTTTGCGCTGCTCGGCGCGCGCGTGTCGCGCCGCATCGACGACGACTACCCGGAATTCACGGCCGCGCTGGCCGACTCGCTGTATCCGCACTTCCTGCGGCCGTTCCCGTCCTGTTCGATCGCGTGCTTCGAGATCGACGCGAGCCGGGCCGCGCAGATGTCGGCATCGGTCGTGATACCACGCGGCACCGAGTTGTACAGCCGGCCCGTGAAGGGCGCAAAGATCTTTTTCCGGACCGCGTACGACGTGACGTTGTCGCCGCTGCGGCTGACGGCCGCGCGCTTTCACGCGGTTGCCCAGGCACCGCGCGCGCTCAGGCTGCGACCGGACGCGAGCGCGCAGATCTCGCTCACGTTCGAGATTCAGTCTCCGCATGCATCGATCGCCGATCTGAAGCTCGACGTCGCGCGTCTCCATGTGCGGGGCGAACCGCTGTTCCGCGCTGCGTTGCACGACGCGCTGTCGATTCACGCGCTGCAGGCGTTCGTCGAGCCGGACGATGGCGGGCGCTGGGTTGCGCTCGATCGCGTGCCGCTTTCCCCGGTCGGCTTCGAGCCCGACGAGAGCCTGATTCCGCCACCGGTCGTCGGGCACCCGGTTCATGCGTTGCTGACCGAGTACTTCGCGTATCCGGAGAAATTCGATTTCTTCGATTGCGACCTGCGTCGTGCGGGACGCATCGGCGGCAGGCGCTTCACCCTGCATCTGCTGCTGAAGGACGTTGGCGCGGATTCCCGGATCGCGCACGCGCTGGAGCCGCTCGGCGTCGGGCACGTGTTGTTCGGTTGTACGCCTGTCGTCAATCTGTTCGGTGCTGATGGCAAGCTCGGGCACCGGCCGAATACCGCATCGCCGGATGCGGACATGTATCCGCTCGTGGTCGACGACCAGAGCGCGTTCGCGTACGAGATCCATTCGGTGGATGCCGTGACGCAGGTCGAAGCGACGCCGCAGGGCGAGCGCACGGTCGGCTATCGGCCGCTGCATGCGCTGTATCACGGTGGTCAGGCGCCGAATGCGGCGCTGTACTGGCGGACGCAGCGCGATGCCCTGGCGGCGAAGCGCGAACCGGGGCGCGAGATGACGCTGGGCTTCGTCGACCGTTCGCTGCGGCCGGTTGCGGCGCCGGCCGCGCTGGTGCTGAAACTCACCTGCAGCAATCGTGACCTGCCGACGGAGCTGGCGCCCGGCACATCGGAGGGCGAATTGATGCTCGAGGGCGGCATGCTCGCGCGGCGGATCGGCCTGTTGCACCGGCCGACGCCGTCGCGGCAGTTTCGCGGCGACCGCGGCGCGATGTGGCGGCTTGTGTCGATGCTGTCGGCCAATCCGGTACGACTGTCGGGCGGTGCCGCGCCCGTGCGCGACGCGCTGGCGCTGCACGACTTGGCCCGCTTGCCGGCTACCGTCCGGCAGATCGACAGTGTCGTCGATGTGACGCACCAGGCCGTGACCGCATGGGTGTCCAGCCAGCCGTTTGCGAGCGTGGTGCGCGGGCTGGAGATTCGCGTGGTCGTGGACGAGGACGGGTTGGCGGGAACCGGCGTCCACGCTTTTGCGCAGGTACTGGATCGCTTGCTCGGCGAATACGCGACACCGAATGCGTTCACGCAGCTGGTGATGGTGTCGGGCCGCAGCGGAGCCGAGTTGTTTCGTTGTGCGAGGCGACCCGGTACGGCGATGCTGCTGTAGCGGCCGCGCTGGGTCTGCCCGTCGCCGCGACCGCTCAGGCGGCTGCCGTCAGCGGTTGCAGGGCGGCTGCCGCCGCCTCGGTCGGCCGTGCGGGCGTGACGAGCATCACGCCACGTTCGAGCGGGTCGCTGATCGATACCGCGAACACGGCTTGCCGATCCTCGGTCGCGCGATCCGCGGCGACGGCCAGCGCAGTCAGTGCGAGCGCGGCGCCGCTGGTGCCGTTGGCGAGCCCGAGGTGCCGGCAGCGTTCGGTTGCATCGTCTCCCCATGCCTGTTCGGCGACACTCACGATCTCGGTGCGACGGCTGCTGCGCAGGTCGGCGTCGCTGACGAGTCCCGGTGCCGACAGGTCAGGGTAGCGTGCGGAGAGCCGCGCGCGCGCCGCATCGAGCAACAGCCCGAGCGTGGCCGAGTCCGTCTTGCCGTGGTCCGCGGACGTCGGGCGGCGCGCGGACGCGAGCCGGTGAACCGACGCGACCGGCGTCGCGTGCGGTGCGTCGGGATGGGCGAGCAGCAGCGCGCATGCACCTTCACCGGGGGTGAGGCCGTTCGGACGATCGCGGCCGTAAAGCCGGCCCGCGCGATCCAGCGCGTCGACGGCATCCTGGCTGGCGGTCGAATCGAAGGCGAGCACGATATGAAGATCGCCGGAGGGCTGCAGGTGCACTGCCTGGATCAGTTCGTCGATGAGGGCCCACGCCTGCACCGGATCGTCGATCGTGCGCAGTTGCACGCGCGCGATGCCGGGGGGGATGGGCGCGCGTGCCATATGGGCATCGAGCCATGCGGCGAGTGTCGACGCAACCGGCTGCCAGCGCCCGGCATCAGCAGATGCAGCTTGAGCGGTGCCGCATCGGCGCCCGCGCCGGACAGGGCGGCGTGACGCTCGCGCAATTCGTCGAGCGCGTCGGCCGCGAGTAGCAGCCCGCGCCAGTGCTCGTCCTTCAGCGTGTCGCCGGCGTCGGGCGGCAGCAGGCGCTTGTCGAGGCGGTCAAGCGACACCGATTCGACGGTGCTCGCAAAGACGCCCGTGCCATCGGGGCGTTGCAGATCGGGATGCAACTGGATCGGGCGCTGTTCCCGAGCCACCGCGTCGATCTCGGCGGTCGTTTCGCCCGCCGGCAGTCTGACGCTGCTGTCGAGCACCAGGGCCGTCCACGTGTGCGACGCGGCTTCCTGCGCACCCGGTGCGGCCTGCGGCGCGAGCGCAGCCGCGGGGGCCGCGGCGCCGGCCGGTGTGCGCTGCGCGAATGTCCGGCGCGCCCATGCCGCGCAAATGGCGAGTGCGGCCGGCAGCACGAGGCCGCACAGCAGCAGTTCCCGCACAGTCGGCGCATGGTGGGTCGTTTCCCACCAGACAAGGACGGCGGCCCACACCGTAGCGAACAGCGCTGCGATCCAGGCCGTTCCGCGCAACCCCGTGATCATTCCGTCGTTTCCTCTCGTGACGTGCCGGTGCGTGTCGTGTATCAGGTGCCGTCGCTGCCCGTCGACCGGCTCGCGATCAACACGGCGCCGCAGGCGGTCTTGTAGCCATCGCGCGCGACGCCTTCGCCTTGCGCGATCATCGTGTCGTCGCCGTCGACGATGTAGTTCGGCCCGTGCACCGGGCAGGTCACCGTGTCGTTGCGGCGCGCGATGCCGCGGCCGGCGACCGACGACAGGGAGGACGCGCTGGTGACGGTGCCACCGTGGCTGTGCTTGTCGCCAAGAACAATGAAGGGCGTTGTCATCGGGCTGGTCTCCTGGCTGGCTGGATGGCTGTGGTGCGGGTGAAGCGCACCGTGGCGCCGTACAGCGGCGCATTTTACATCGTGTAATGTTCGTAATGGAAATCGTCCGTCAGGTAGCTTATACCTTACGGAAATTAATACCGGCTTTCATGGATTATTCATCTGCCCGGTAATCCGGCTGGCGTCATTATCGGGCGAGAAGGCCGTTCGTCAAGGTTTGGTGTTTTAAATCGCTAGGCTCGTTTGCCTATGGCGAAGCGGCGAAACGTAATCTAAAATAGTAAGCTAAAAATAGGGGCGCATTACATTGCCGGGCTTGCATGAATCCCGTTTACAGCGGGGCAGCCGGCATTCCATGCAGGGCCAAACAGAACGCATGCGCATGCCGATACCGGTTTGGCGGTGGCAGTCGTGCTGCCGGCGATCATGCTTCGTCCCGTGTTCGTCGCAGCAATATGCATTTAAAAACGTCAAATCCTGAGAGAGCGGGAATCGCATGAGCGTCATCGCGGAATTTGCGTCACTTTTCGGCGCATTCAATCGCCTGTATTCGCTGGACGGAGCCGGTGCGCTTGCTGCGTTTCAAGTCGAACGCTGGACCGGCCGTGAATCGCTCTCCGATCTCTTTCAGTGGGACGTCCATGCGCTGTCGACCGATCCGGCACTCGACCTCGACGCGATGCTCGGGCAGCGCGCGGCGATTCGCACCACGCTGGCGGACGGGACGACGACGCTGCGCAGCGGGCTCGTCGCGGAAGCCGAGTGCATCGGCTACGATGCGGGCCTCGCGCGCTACCACCTTGCGATCGTGCCGTGGCTTGCGGCATTGACGCATGCGCGCGACGAGCGAACCTTCGTGAACCAGACGCTCGCCGACGTGCTCGACACGGTGTTCGCGCCGTACGCCGGGATCGCGCGATGGCGCCTGACGCCGGATGCGAGCCGGCGTATCGATGCGCTGGGCCCGTGTGCGTACCGCGTGCAGTACCGGACGCACACGCACTTTGAATTCGTGCAGCATCTGCTGGCCGAGGCCGGCCTCGGCTTCTGCTTCGTCGAAGACGAGGATGCGCCCGCCGGTCATGCGATGCTGATCTTCGACGACAGCGCGCAACTGGCCGAGGACGACACGTCCGCGCGGCGCGGCGGGGTGCCGCGCCGGTCGAGCGGCACGGCGACCGACGCCGACGAGGTGATCCTCGGGATCGGGCAGTCGGTGTCGCTGACGGCCGATCGCATCACGCTGATTAGCAGCGACTACCGCGCGAACCAGGCGACCACCGCTGGGGCCGGCCTCGGTCGGCCGAACGGTGCGCGTGAGCTTTACGACGACGTGGGCCCCGAAGCGTTCGACAGCTGGCGCGAAGCGGAAGACACCGCACGGCGGCACGCCGATGCGATCGTGTCGCGCGCGTGTCGCTGGACCGGCTACGGCACGCTGCGTACCGCGCGTGCCGGCCGCGCGCTGAGAATCGTCGACGCGGGATGGCAAGGTGCGCGCGACATCGCGCGGCCGGACGCCTTTCTCGTGACCGGTGTCGAGCACATTGGCATCAACAACCTTCCCGATACCGTGATGCAGGCCGTCGAGCGGCGGCTCGGGCCGTTGCCGCCGACGGCGCTCGATCCGCGCGTGCTCAGGCAGGCACAAGCGGGCGGCTATGCGAACCGGTTCGATGCGGTGCCGCGCACCCAGGTGTGGCGACCGACGCTGGCGGACGGTACCGGCGAGCGCCTCAATCCGCGCCCGACGGCGCTTGGCGCACAGACCGCGATCGTCGTCGGTCCGGCGGGTGAATCCCGACCCGGCGCGACGGGGCCGGTGCATGCCGATGCGCAGGGCCGGTTGCGCATCCGATTCCATTGGCAGGCGGAAGACGACACGGGTACGTATCCGACGCGTGCGATCCAGCGGCTCGCGAGCGAAGGGCACGGTCTCCAGCAGGTACCGCGCATCGGCCATGAGGTGCTCGTGCAGTTCCACCACGGGCTCGTGCATCGTCCGATCGTGCTCGGCGGGCTGTTCAACGGCCGCGGCGAGGGCGGCGAGTCGCCTTCGCCGGGCGGGATCACCGGCCAGCCGCTCGACGCGTCGATCTATACGCAGGCGGACGATCACGCGCCGAGCGCGCAGGGCAATCTCGCGAACGGGCACAGCCCGGCGTGGCACGGTGCCGGCGGCGGCGCGGATCGCCACAACCATGCGGGCGCGCTGTCGGGCTTCAAGAGCCAGGGGTTTGACGGGCAGGGCCACAACCAGCTCGTCGCCGACGATACCGACGGCATGGGGCGCATGCAGATGGCGACGACGCACGCGGCGACGCAGCTCAACCTCGGCCATCTGCGGCATCAGTCCGACAACTATCTCGGCAGTTTCCGCGGGCAGGGCGTCGAACTGCGTTCGGACGCATACGGTGCGGTGCGCGCGACGCGCGGCATGCTGGTGTCGAGTTATGCACCCGCCGGTGCCGCGCAGCCGGCAGGCGATGCGTCCGCGCTGCAGGCGCTGCTGGCACGGCAGATCGCGCTGGTCGGCCGGTTCGACCGGACTGCCGAGACGCACGGCACATTGCCGTTCGCCGCGCGGCGCGGCGTCGAGCAGGCCGGCCAGTCGTCGTTGAACGGCAGTGCCGCACCGCTCGATGCGCTCGAGCAGAGCTTTGCGACGACGGTCGGTGCGAACGGCTTTGCACAGGCATCGGCCGACGCGGCGCAGCGCTCGACCGGCAACGCGCTGCCGCATACCGGCGACGCCGTGCTCGGCATCGAGGCAAAGGGTGAGCACGGGCTGGTCGCCGGGCAGGCGCTGCAGTGGGCGGCCGGTGAAACGCTGTCGCTCGGCAGCGGCGCCGACTTCAATCTCGCCACCGCGCAGCAGTTGCGCATCCACGGCGGGCAGGGCATCGGCTGGCTGGCCGGCGCAGGCCACGCGAACGGCGTCGGCATGAGCGTGATCGCGGGCAAGGACGGCCTGATGTTGCAGGCCCAGCGCGATGTGCTCGGCCTGCGGGCGCGCGACGACCTGAAGGTCGCGTCCGCGAGCGCGGACGTCGAGATCGCCGCGAAGAAGACCGTGCATCTGGCGGTGAGTGGCGGTGCACACGTGACGATCGAAGGCGGCGACGTCACGTTCGGCTGCCCGGGCAAGTTCGTCGTGTATGCCGCGCAGCACGCATTCGTGGGCCCGGAGCAGGTGAGCACGCCGTTGCCGCAGTTTCCCGAGAAGGTGTGCGTCGAGTGCCTGCTGCATGCGATGCAGTCGGGCAGCGTGCTGGCCGGCAAGGCGATCTGAGCATGACGATCGATACGTCCGACTGGATCGACCGTTATCCCGACGATACGCTCGACCGGCTGCGCGCACTGTTCGAGCCGCCGGTTCCGGAGAACGGCCGCTGGCACCTGCTGCTCGACATGGGCTTCGCGCCGGCGTTGCGCGAGCGGCTGCCCGTGGCCGGCCGCAACGATCGCGTCGTCGCGCTGTACGAAGGCGTGTACGACGGTGCTGACCTGATGTCGATTTCGCCGTGCGTCGTGCCGCTGCCTGTCGACGAGAAGGCGCGCACGGCGATGTTCGAGATCGTGCTGCGCGAGACGGCCGGGCGGCCGACGGTGAGCCTGTTGTCCGGTACGCGCGATACGGACGCCCTCGTTGCGCATTTGCGCGGACAGCTCGAAGCGAGCGCGGCGGCCGACGGCGAAGCGTTTCTCGTGCGTCTGGCCGACACGCGCTGTCTGCCGGCGTGGCTCGCGGCGCTCACGCCGGCGCAGCGCCGCCGCTTCACGGACGGCATCGCCGCGTGGCACGTGTTCGACCGTACGGGAAAGTGTATGGCCCTCGATCTCGATGTCGCGGACGGGGCGCCCGCGCGCGACGCGGATGCGGGGCGAAGCGGGGAGCCGTACGTGCTCGACGAACACCAGGTCGAACGGCTGCGGCAGGCGGCGAAGATCGACACGCTGATTTTTCACGTGCGCCAGCGGCCGGAAAGTTTCGGTCGGCTGGTTGGCACGCCGTCGCAGGCGCATGCGTGCGTGAGCGCGGCGTGGGCGCGTCACGACGGGCCGCCCGCGGCAGCCTCGCGGGCCGCGCTCGATGCGCTCGAGGCATCCGGCTTGCTCGTGACGGCGTCGCTGCCTGCCGCGTCGTCCGCGTAATGCGACGCGGCTTCATGCGCATGCGGACGAGAGCCGGGCACCTGCAGGCGAACGTGCGTGCGAAGTATCGCGGAGTGGATAACGACCTGCGCCGGACGGCGTCGGACAAGAGGATCTAGAGATGGGTTTGAACGGCGGTTCCACGACGATTGTTGCCCGGCTGCTGATGTGCATGGCCGTGATGCTGGGGGCGGTCGGGGGCGCGCGGGCAACCGACGTGCAGCGGCCCGCGTCGGCGACGCAGGATGCACCGGTTGCGGCGCCCGATACGATGGCGCTGAAGCTGAATGCCCTCAACTACACCGACGTGCCGGTCGGCGCGTTCTATGTCGACGGCACGTGGGGCGGGACGGTGCCCGCGCGCATCGGCAGCGGCGGCGGCGCGATCGTCTGCTGTGTCGCGTTGCCGAAGCAGTGGCATCCGGGCCTGACCGTCAACGTGCAATGGCGCGACGACAACCTGTACAGGAAGGATCCGAGGGCGCTCGCGAGCCGGGTCGTGCCGGTCGAGCGCTACGACGCATTTTCCGACGGATTCCTGTGGCTCCTGTTTTTCCCGCATGACCGCATCAAGGTCTACGCGTCGCAGTGGATGCCCGGATACCGAGGCTTTCCGGAAAACCTCCAGGCGCCCGATGAGGCCTGCCCGGGGAACTTCACGTTACGGAACGGCGATGCGCGCTGTCCGCATCCCGACAAGAGGATCGCGCGATGAGCTTCCGGTTCGCGAGCGCCGATCGGCAGGACGTGGGGGTCGTGACGAAGGAGGAGCAGGACGCGATCATGCGCCGGCTCCACGACGACGACGGGATGAGCTGCTGCAAGACGCTGCATGTCGGCATCTTCTTCGACGGCACGCGCAACAATGCCGATCGCGATCGTGCGGGCGGCAAACACAGCAACGTCGCACGCCTGTTCGATGTGTTTCCCCGCGACAAGTACCACCGCGCCATCTATGTGGCGGGTGTCGGCACGCCGTTCGTCGACGAGGTCGGCGACCAGGGCGTCGGCCTGCAGGCCGCGGCGGGCGCCGCGACGGGCTGGGCCGGCGAGGGGCGCATCAACTGGGCGCTGCTGCAGATCCACAACGTCGTGCATGCGCACGCGTTCGGCAATTCGCTTTCCGCGGCGCTCGGCAAGAGCGACCGGGAACTCGTGAAGGCCGTCAGCCTCGACCTGAACTTCAAGGGCATCAATCTCGGCGGCACGCCGCCGAAGCCGGGCAGCCTCGGCGACATCAACGCGCGCGAGAATGCGGGCGTCGGCGCGCTCAAGTTGATGGCGGCCGAGCAGAACGGTATCGAGCTGACCTGGGATCGCGACACGATCTGGGCGCAGCTGAAGGGTGAGGCCGATACGGCGAACTGGACCAGGACGATGCGCGCGTGGGACGACAAGCGTCGCACGGCGTTACGTGCCCGTTGCGCGCAGCTGAACGAGCGCGTCGGCGATCAACTGGCGAAAGGCAAGCCGAAGCTGCAGCGGATCCGGCTGTACGTGTTCGGTTTTTCGCGCGGTGCGGCCGAGGCGCGCACGTTCTCGAACTGGCTGGCCGACGCGCTCGATCCGGATTTCAGTCTGTGCGGCGTGCCCGTGTCGTACGACTATCTCGGCCTCTTCGATACGGTCGCGTCGGTCGGCATCGCGCAGAGCACGGCCGCGACGGTGTTCGACGGGCACGGCGGTTGGGGGCGCAAGGAATTGATGGCGGTGCCGGGCTACGTGCGCCGCTGCGTGCACATGGTCGCCGCGCACGAGCCGCGCGGGTCGTTTCCGCTCGACCTGATCAATTCGTCGCTCGACGGGCGCGAGGAGATCGTCTATCCGGGCGTGCATTCGGACGTCGGCGGCGGTTACGGGCCAGGCGAGCAGGGGCGCGGCACGAGCGATGCCGACAAGCTGTCGCAGGTCCCGCTGCTCGATATGTATCGTGAAGCGCGCAAGGCCGGCGTGCCGCTCGACATCAAGGGGCCGGGCGTCGCCGCGGAAGCGGCGTCGGCATTCGCGATTTCCCCGGCGCTCAAGCGCGCGTTCTCCTCCTACGTCAGCACGAGCGCGGACTACTACTACGCGAAGGAGCACGGCACGCCCGGCCTGATGCGCGCGCACTACGGCCTTTACCTGCGCTGGCGCAAGATGCGGCTCGACAACCTGCGCGCGCAACCGTCATATGCGGCCGCGAGAGCGGCCTATCCGCAGGATGCGGTCGATCTCGACAGCGCGAACGAGGAGTTGCGGCTCGAGTGGCTTGACCTGCTGGAGTGCGAGAAGGCGGGCGGTCCGACCGTGAAACGGTACGCGGGCGACGCGGTCAGCCGGAAGATCACGCTCAACCCGAAGGCGGCGGCCGTCATTTCGCCGGCCGTGCTGCCGGTTGCCGCGGGCCTGGAATCGGCGATTCCGGTCGTCGGCCCGCTGGTGCGCACGAGCGCGAAGCGCGCCGAAGCGTTTTTCCAGCAGCAGCTCGACGAGAAATGGAAGCAGTGGCTCGAGGTGCGGAGCGACTGGAACATGGGGCCGCCGGAAGCGCCGATCAGTGCGCTGTACGACAACTTCATGCACGACTCGCGCGCGTGGTTCAAGCCGCTCGGCGACGATGACGACGTGTGGAACCACAAGCAGATCAAGGCGCTGAAAACCCGGCAGGCCGATTTCGAGCGGCAGCATGCCGCCTGGAAGAAGCGCCAGGAGAGCGGCGTGCCGGGGCCGTCGCAGATCATGCAGCGGATGGGTGCAGGTGCGCTGGGGCTCGGGCCCGTGATGAACGTCGCTCCTGAACCCGAGCCGCGTTCGCCGCTGACCGCGCCCCAGGCCGACATCCTGAAACGCTACGACGTCGCGCAGCAGGCGGCGCAGAAGGCGCGCGCGGCGAAGGATCCGGCGGCGCCGACGGACAGCGCAATCCTGACCGACCCGAAAGTGACGGGCGGGCTCGCGCTGCAGAATTCGGGGCGCGAGTTTTCGTTCGTGTGGGGCTACCTGCGCTGGCGAACCGTCTACGTCGACGGCGTGCGCTGGGATGCGCCGTACGTGCCGACCGTGCAGGAAGACATGGAGGCGCAGCGCAGGATGTTGCAGTACAAGGTCGACATCAACGGAATCTTCCCGAATTGATGCGGCGTACTGACGCCAGCCGGTGGCGGCCGCTCGCCGTTGCACCGCAGAACCGATTCGATACGAACCAGCCGGCGCGAAGAGGATTCGCGCACGATTGCCGAGAGAGCACATGGATCTTGTTGCCGCATTAACGGGTTACGGGCAAGCGACCCGCCATATCCAGATCGATACCGCGATGCCGGGCGCATTCGTGGTCGAGCGCTTTCACGGTCGTGAAGGCATCAACGAATCCTTTCGGTTCGAGATCGACGTGCTGTCGAGCGAACCGTTTCTCGACCTGTCGCCGCTGATCGGCAGCGCCGCACGCCTGCGGCTCGCGACGGCCGCCGGCGAGCGTTGCTGGAACGGCTACGTCACGCATGCCGCGTATGCGGAGAGCGACGGCGAATTCACGCGGTACCGGCTGACGATGGAGTCGTGGCTCGCGTTGCTGCAGCTGCGCCGCAACTGCCTGTACTTCGTCGATCTCGATGTCGAGGGGATCTGCGAACGCGTGTTCGGCGACTACCCGGAAGCGCACCGGCGCTATGAGCGGATGGAACCGCTGCGGACGTTCCGCCTGCGCGGCCAGTATCGCGAAACCGATCTGGATTTCGTGCTGCGCCAGTTGTCGGAGGCCGCGCTGTCGTTTCGCATCGAGCATGAGCAGGACGCGGGGCAGGCACCGTCGGGCGACCACACGGTCGTCGTGTTCGACCGCCATGCACGGTTGCCCGACGGCAGTCGCATCGCGTTCAATGCGCAGGACGTCGGCGATCCGGACGGCGTGATGACGCAGTTCACCGATCGGCGCCAGCTCGTGCCGGATCGTGTGGTGGCGACGAGCTGGAAAGCCAGCGAACTGCATGCGCTGGCCGGCCAGGCGCAGCAGCCCGCCGACGCGCATGCACCGGTGTTGCCGGTGCGCGAGATCTACGACGGCCAGCGTGCCGGCCGCTTCGATACGAGCGGCGATGCGCAGCGCTACGCGGAACAGCGTCTCGATGCGCTGCAGCTCGCGAAGCGGATTCACCACGGCGCGGGTACGTCGCGCACGCTCGAGACGGGCAAGGTGCATACGCTGACGGACTACCTGGGCGGCACCGTGCGGTTCGTGCCGCTGTCGATCGAGCATGAGGCCGTCAACAATCTCGGCGCACAGATCGGGGAACTGTTCGGGCGGGGCGAGCTGGAGAACGGGCTGTATCGCAACCGGTTCGTCGCGGTGCCGGAGGGTACGCCCATCGTGCCGCCGTTCCGCGACCGGCCGACGGTGCACGGCGTGCAGACCGCGATCGTCGTCGGCGAGCCGGGCGGACGCGTCAGCAGCACGCGCGATCACCAGGTCCGCATCCAGTTTCCGTGGATGCGCGGCACGGCGCCGTTGCGTGGAGGGCTGACGGATACGGCGAGCCGCTCCAATCCCGCCGGCCATGCGCCGGGCAACCACCGCTCGGGCATTCTGGCCCGGGTCGCCGAGCAGGCCGCCGGACCGAATTTCGGTCACGCGTTCACGCCGCGCGTGGGCACGGAAGTGGTGGTCGGCTTCGAGTCGGGCAACATCGATGCGCCGGTCGTGCTTGGCCAGGTGTATGGCGGTCGGGTCCGGCCGCCGTTCGCGGCGGGCGAAGGCAGCGACGCGAACCATTCGGGGACGCTGACGGGCCTGCAGACGCAAACGCTCGACGGGCAACCGGGCAGCCGCTGGGTCATGGACGATGCCGCGGGCCAGTTGCGCCATGAAGTGAGCAATTCGACCGCCGGCACGCGTCTGGCGCAGGGCTACTTGATCGACCAGCAGGGCACGATGCGTGGCGCGTATCGCGGCGAAGGCTTCGAGCTCGCGACGCAAGGCTGGGGCGTGGTACGGGCCGGGGCCGGCGTGCTGGTATCGAGTACCGCGCGCGCGCTTGGTGCGTCGACGCAGATGGATGTGGCGGAGCGCGTGGAGCAGTTGAAGGAAGCGGCGAAAACCGCGCAGGAACTCGACAAGGCGGCAACGGACGCGCAGGCGGTCGGCCTGGAGGCGAACGCGGCGCAAGCGGATTTCCTGAAGGCGATCGATCCCGCGCAGGACGGCAAGTTCACCGGCAGCGTGAGCGGCCAGAGTGCGACCAAGCCGAACGGGACGCAACGTGACGGCGGCGACCCGGTCGAGCGCTTCGCGGTGCCGGCGATCCTGATGGAATCGCCGGAGAACATCGTCGTGACGACGCCGGATAGTGCGGTGTCCTATGCGGCGCAGCACGTTCACGTGACGTCGCAGGGCGATGCGCACGTGGGCGCCGGGGCGACGGTGGCGGCGGCGACCGGCGATGCGATGAGTCTGTACAGCGTGGCCGGCGGGTTGAAGGCGATCGCGGGCGAAGGGCCGGTGAGCGTCGCGGCGCATGCGTCGACGATGGAGATTCTCGGCGACCAGACGGTGCGCGTGACGTCGACCGACGAGCGTGTCGACGTGCTCGCGCAGGACGCGATCGTGCTGCAGCAGGGGCCGAACCGGATCACGCTGAAGGGCGGCGACATCATCGTCGAGACGCCGGGGCAGTTCGCGGTGAAGTCGGGCGGGCATCCGTTCCCAGGGCCGCTGGCGGCGAATGTGAAGCTGCCGGCGCTGCCGGTGTTGCCGCAGGGAGACCCGTGTGATTTCCTCGTGCAGGCGCTGGCGGCGAGTCCGGCGGGGCGCGGGGCGGTGGGGGCGGGGGTGAGTGCGGCAGGTGCGGCGGCGGCGCCTTATGTGGCGACGTCGGTGGCGTCGGTTGCATCGGTTGCATCGGCATGGGGCGGGGCCGCATCGGGCGCGACGGCCTTGATGGCTGACATGCCGTTCGCGGGAGCGGGGAGCTTGCCGCTTGTCCCGCAGGCATTTGCAGCGGAGTCGAGTCGAGCCATGCCTGCGCCTGCTTCATCGGGACTGGATACAGGGCCCGGCCCGTCGCTCGGTTATTCGAGCCCGCCGCCGGTTTCGAGCGAACTGGAAGGCATGCCGAAGAAGGGCCCGGCTGCGCAAAGCGGGCCGTGCAATCTTCACGTGCCCGCGATCCCGTCAGAGGTTCACACGGTTGATGGTGGATGCGTCAGCTATTTCAAGACGGACTCGGACGGCAATCCGGTGCTCAAGGGCAAGAAACGAATCTGGCTGAATTTCTCCGGTACGAAGCATTCGTACGATATCGAATACGCACCTGCGACGGCGACCGTGACGGCGAAGGTCTATGTCAAGGTCAACTTGAAGGATCAATACTGGATCAATAACGGGGCCGTCTACATGGATCAATCGACAGGCAAGCCGTATTCGGTGCCGTTCAATAGCGATGGAATCCGTGAAGGCCTGGAGATGAGGATCGTGGACCGGCCGGGTGGGCTGGGTCCCATATCGGGCTTCAAGAAGCGCATCGAGGACGGGTTGAATAAAGGGAACTATTCGATGCAGCCGAAGAAATGCCCGCTCGGGAGTGCATGTACGTGCAAGGTCAAGCTGAAACTGGAAGTCGACCTGGTTCAAATTGGACGATGCCATGCGGAGGTCAACCTGTTTCCGATGACGACGCGGGCGGACTCGGAGAATTGGGGGGAAGTGCAAGTCATCTGGGACGACGAGCAGAAGCGGTATGTCCCGGTGGCGAACCAGCATGCGATCGTGCATGAGAGCGGGCATCTGTTCGGCTGGCCAGATGAGTACTTTATTGACGGCGGCGCCGTGTTCGGAAAGTACATCAATTCGCGACATCTGGTTGACGTGAAAATGGCACAGCTTGACGACAACTGGCAGCGCACGACCGAGACGAACCTGATGGGCCGCGGAATGTTGAAGGAAAACCCGGAAATTCCGAAGCACTATATGTATGGCTTCCGTGACTGGTTCAACAAGAAAACCGGGATTGACTGGGAAGTGCTGAAATGAAGCGTTCTTTCCTTTTTTTTGTGGTGTCGATGATTCCTTTCGGAGTGGTTGAAATGGCGCTTGCACAAGATCGCCCTGATTATTTCGAAATTCGTAGCGGGCTGGGGCAGACGAATCCGTCGCCATCGATGGTCTTCACGGCCGATGGCCAAAAGGTGTCGTATTTTTCGCGAGGTCGGGATATCGACCCGATGCCGCCATCGAGTTACTTCGGAATCGGAAAATATACGGCGAGTCTCACGGGAACCTATCGCCAGCATGTCGACCTGTTGAAGGCGACGTTGAGCAGCAGAACGATCCCCCAGATCCGTGCGATCAATAGGGGGTCCGTGCTCGTCTATTCGTTTGACAAGGACGGCCACCATTACGAGGGCGAGTACAACTATCAGTTTGACGGACAATTCAACCGCAACCTTTTGGTGCTTTATGACCTTGCCCACGATCTGCTGGCGCACGGCACGCCGGAGATCAATCTGCATCCGACATTTTCGGTGCGATCAACGACAGAGCATCTCGTTATCGACGTGACGTTCTCGAACGATGGCAAGCATGACGTAACAGTCGACGGCCCGGATCATTGGTCGCCGGATCTGGAGAGTCCCGACCTGCAGTATGTGCAGATCGGTGGCCGCAGCGGTGACGTTCGCTTCCGCGTCAGGCTTGTCAGCAAATATCTAAGCGACACATCGAGACATTACCGGCGCGAAATTGTCGTCAAGCCGGGCCAATCCGAAAAACTGGAATTTCTCGTGCCTTCCGCAGATCTGACCTATGCCGAGGATTCGCCGATGCGCCGTCTCGAGGCCGGTAACTACGCTTTCGTCGGCAAGGTGAACCTCGACATCCTTCGTCCGGAGGAAATGGACGGGCGGTTCTTTACGCCGATGGACCGGCTGGACAACGTGACACTGTCGGGGAAGTGATCCGTGTCGGATTCGCAGTTCCCTTCGACGCGTTGTCGTTCGACAGCGATTCGTCCATCCAGCGAATGGAAACCGGCACCTACGATTTTGTCGGTCGGATGCAGGGCAATTTCGTCAAGCCGGACGAGATGTCCGGCAGGTTCTTCACGTGGACGGATCCGGTTCCGTCGGTCGGCTTGACTCGGGAGTGACATGAACCAGACTGAACATCCGTCGCGCGCGACACCGGCAATCAGAATGCGAAATGACGCTCGTCGAGCGGGCACCCGGACGGGCGGAGTCGCGCGCCGTGCGTCGCGCTGCCTTGCGGCGGCATTGCTGTTCGGTGTGACGGCAGCGTCATCGGCAGGAGAGATCGGGGACTACTTCGCAATACGGAGTAGCCCGGGGCAGGTCAAGCCTGCGCCGGAATCGCGTTTCGAGTTCAACGGAAATCGTGTTTCCTATTATTCGCATGGACTGGATCTGGACCTGTTTCCCGAGGCGAAGTACGCGGGGATCGGAAAATACACGGGAGAACTTGACGATCGTTACCGGCCGGAGCTCGAACAGGTGAAGCGGATGCTGGCCAGTCACGAGATCGCTTCGGTCCGGGGCCGGAATATCGGATCGGTCCTCACGTATTCGGTCGAACAGAACGGAACACGTCATCAGGGTGCGCTGCAGTATCGATCCAGCGACGAGATCACCGTCAAGCTGCAGTTTCTTTACGAAATCGCACAGGACCTGCTGGACCACGGCACGCCGGAAATCAATCTGCACCCGGCGTTCACCGCGCATGCCGCGTCGGGAAATCTGGTGGTCGATATGGTGTTCGGGAATGACGGGACACAGGAAGTGGTCATCGACGGTCCCGAGAAATGGTTGCCGCAGCGTGTAGACCCGAAAAAGCAATACGTCTACATCGGTGCGCTCAATGACGCCCGTGTCGGCTTCGACGTCCAACTTGTCGAGAAGTACCTGAGTCCCGCTTCCCGTCCCTACGCGTCCTCGATTTCCATCAAGCCGGGGCAGCCGGTGAAAGTCGAATTCGTCGTGCCGTACGACGAGCTGACGTTCGACCCGGGATCGTCGGCGCAACAGATTCAAGGGGGCATCTTCCGGATGTATGGCGTCGCCAACGTCAACATCCAGTCGCCCTCGGCAATGAAAGGCAAGGCATTCATCCGGATGGACAAACAACCCGCCGTCGATTTGACCGAACGGTAACGCGTGCATCGATGCTTCGACGCCAGGCACTGAACATATCGCCCCCCGCGAACCCCGAACCCACCCATCATGTCGACCCAATCTGATCTCATCCAGGCATTCTTCGGCGGCTGGTCGCAGCACGACCGGTTCCTGTGGCTGACCACGCCGCTCGGCGCGGACAAGCTCGTCGCCGAGAGCCTGCACGGATGGGAGTCGCTCGATCGCGGCGGCTTCCGTTTCCAGGTCACCGCGCTGACCGAGCGCCCCGACGTGCCGCTCGACCGGTTGATCGGCGCACCGATCCTCGTCGAATGGCAGGCCGCGGATGCGCAGGACGCGCGTCGTCCGTTCCACGGCCACGTAATTGCCGCAGAGCTCGTCGGCTACAACGGCGGGCTCGCGCGCGTGAAGCTCGTCGTCGAACCGTGGCTGGCGCTGCTGCACCAGCGTGTCGACAGCTACAACTTCCTGAACGCGAGCGTCGTCGACATCAGCGAACAGATCTTCGCGCACTATGCGCATGGCGCGATCGCGCCGGCATGGCGCTGGGCGCTTGCCGACCCCGCGAAATACGCGAAACGCAGCCTGACCGCACAGGCAGGCGAATCGGACTTCGCGTTCCTCGAACGACTGTGGGCCGAAGAGGGCATCTTCTACTGGTTCGAACATGAAGGCGATGCGCACTCGGCGAGCCTCGGCAAGCACACGCTCGTCCTCGCCGACACGAACCAGCGCTTTGCGCCCGAGCAACCCGAAGTCATCGGATTCCACCAGACGAGCGACGGCGATCCGCGCGGCAGTATCCGGCAGTTCGTGAGTGCGCGTCGCTGGCGCATCGGCAGCGTCGCGCGGGCGAGTTGGGATCATCGGAGCCTGTCGACGCGTCCGGCCGGCGTGCGTGCGTCCGGCGCAGTCGTGCCGGGCGAGGATCGCGATGTCGCCGGCCCGTACGCGTTCCAGACCGCGGCCATCGGCGACCAGCGTGCGCAGCAGCAACTCGACGCGCAACGCGTGGCTGCGCTGCAGGCCGAAGGCAGCGGAACGCATCGCGATCTGCGTCCGGGGCTGCACTTCGCGATGTCGCAGCATCCGTCGTTCGGCACGTCGAACGCGTTCGTGTGCCTGCGCGTCGAACACGACGCGCGCGCCAACGTGGGTGCCGACGTGCATGGCGCGATTGCGCAACGGCTCGGCAGCATGCCGGCGATGACCGATGCGGTGCCCGGCGCACCCGGCGCACCCGGCGGCGCCCAGGCGCTGCATGCGGCGTTCGACGCCGCGACGCACGACGGCGGCACGCTCGTTGACGGCGACGAAGTCTACCGGAACCGCTTCGCCGCGTTGCCGTTCGAGCAGACCTATCGACCGCTGGCACCGGATGGCCATGGGGCACGCGTGCATCCGGTCGCGGTGATGCCCGGCCCGCAGACCACGATCGTGGTCGGTGCGGGCGACCCCATCCACACCGAGCGCGACCATCGGATCCGGATCCAGCATCACGCGCAGCGCGGGCAGAATTCCGCGAGCCGCGAGGATCATCCGCGCACCGCGAATGCGCCGGCCGATCGTGGCGCAGGCACCTGGACGCGCATGGTGACGCCCGTGGGCGGCGACAACTGGGGCGGCGTGAGCGTGCCGCGCGTCGGCCAGGAAGTCTGGACCGAATGGCTCGAGGGCCAGCCGGACCGGCCCGTTGCGGTCGCGGCGCTGTACAACGGGCAGGGCAACGCGGATGCACAGCACAATACGCTCGCGGGCGGCCCGAGCGGCAGCACCGCGAACGCGGCGGCCTGGTTCGCCGGCAACGACCATGCGGCCGTGCTGACCGGCTTCAAGACGCAGGACATGAACGCGAGCCAGACCGGTGCGGGCGGCTCGCGGCAATTCATGCTCGACGACACCGCGGGCCAGTCGAGCGCGCGCCTATACACGACCGATCACGGCAGCGGCCTGACGCTCGGGCACATCAAGCAGGTGCAGGACAACAAACGCCTCGCCGATCGCGGCTACGGCGCCGAACTGTCGACACAAGCCGCCGGTGCGCTGCGCGGCGGCGCGGGCCTGTTGATCAGCACGGCGCCCGGCGTGAGCCAGATGGACGCGAGCGCGCCGAGCCAGGTGCTCGCGCAGCAGCATGAGATGCTGCAGGGGCTTGCGGACTTCGCGCGCAAGCAGGGCGCGGAGCCGGGTGCCGGTGCGGCGCAGCCCGGTGCCGCGCCGGCCGGCGGCGCAACGGCACCGCTTCCCGCCATCGACGGATTGCAGCAGACCCGGACGTCGATCGGCGCGACGCGCGAAGGCAGCGGCTCAGGCGGTGCCGGCAGCGGTGGTGCGGTCGCGTGGAAGCATCCGCATCTCGTCGCGCATGGTGCAGCCGGTGTCGCTGCGCTGACTGCGAAGAGCCACGTCTGGGCGTCGGGCACGCACACCGTGCTGAGCGCCGGACGCGACGTGCAGGTCACGGTTCAGGGCAAGTCGAGCGTCGTGGCGAAGGAAGGGATCGCGCTGTACGCACATGGCACGTCTGGCGGCAATCGTCCGGTGCCGGCCACGGGCATCACCTTGCATGCGGCGACGGGCGCCGTTACCGTGCAGGCGCAGAACGGCGGAACGCTCGACGCGAATGCGCAACGCGCGGTCACGGTGTCGAGCGCGCAGGCGAGCGTGGCGCTGCAGTCGCCGAAGCGGCTGCTGCTGACGGCAGCCAACGCGTTCCTGAAGATGGAAGGCAACGACATCGTGATCGGCGCGCCGGGCAAGGCGACGTTCCATGCCGCGCAGCACACGCTGACCGGCCCGCGTTCCGCGAACGTGCAGTTGCCGTCGATGAACAAGCCTGCATGCGTGGAGTGCATGCGGGATCTCGCGCATCGCCACGAAGCGATCGCCACGCGCGGGTGATGACGATGACGATGCTGGTTCAGACATGGGAAACGACGGGTGCCGGTGAGCACGCGGCGTTTCCCGATACGCATCGCTATCTGTTGACCGATGCCTCGCAACTGCCGATCAATGCGGCGCCGTGGCGCGACCTGATCGCGCAAGGGCAGGTTCGCAACGTGCTGGACGGCCAGCCCGAGGCGAGCGACCCGGAAGTCTGCGCGCTGGTGTGCGACTATCGTGCGCCGCATGTTGCGGCGCTGCTCGAACGGCACCTCGCGCGACGGCCATTCGCGTTTCTGTCGCTGGTCAGCGTCTATCCGCTCGACGAACTGGCGGCGAAACTCGGCGTCAGGACGCGCGTGATGCTGCCCGACGATCGCGACGGCCTGCTGCGGTTCTACGACGCGACCGTGTTCCAGACGCTGGCGGGGGCGCTGTCGGAGTCGCGCTATCAGGCGTTGCTGTCGCCGTGCGTATCGTGGACCTATGTCGGCCGCGACGGTGCCGTCGGTACGACACGGCATCCGCGCCGGCATGAACGGATCTTCTATGCACGCGTGGATGCGCGCGAGCTCGACGCGTTGCGCCGCGACAGCCGGCCGGACGCCGTGATCGCCGAACTGCGGCGCAATGGCCGGATCGCCGTCGATGCCGACCCGTTCGAAACGTATGCGGGCATGCGCAATCTGTTCGGTATGCTGGACGCACAGGGGCTGCAGGATGAGCGACTGGCGTACCGGATCGGCGCGACGCTGGCGATGGTCGGCCATGTTCAACTCGACGATACGATCGTCGCCGAGTGCATCGCGGCGCATCGGAACGATCACGATGCGTTGTGCGACGCGTTGCTCGATCGTCTGATCGAACACGACGATGCACCGGTTGACGAGCCGGAACAGGAGGCGCAGCGATGAACGTGCGGACCCTGTTCTCGTTCAGTGGCCGTGCCGGACGCATGCAGTGGTGGGGCGTGACCGTGCCGCTGCTGATCGCCGCTTCCGTGATCGATGCGCTGGCCGATCTGCCGTTCGCGCAGCGCATGACAACGTTCGTCGATGTCGCCGGCTGGGCATTCGCGATCGTGATGGTCTGGATGCTCGTGGCGGTATCGGTCAGGCGCTGGCACGATCTCGGCAAGTCCGGGTGGTGGACGCTCCTCCATGCCGTTCCGATCGGCGGCGCGTTCGTCGCCATTGCGATGAACGGGTTCTATCGCGGGGACGACGAACGCAACCGGTTCGGTCCGCCACGGCCGCAAGCAAGCAACAACGAAGCAAGTTGATGAGGATATCGATGAAATTCAGGGCAGGGATGCAGGGTTTGGCGCTGGTCGGTCTGGGCGTGCTCGCGGCATGCGGCAAGCACGGTGTCGATGTATCGGCGGAGCCGCACACCGTGTGCGTCACCGGATACAACGAGTACGGCCGCAAGCTGCACGAGTTTTGGCTCGACAACGAGCACAAGTCGGGATGCTTCGGCAATCCGTCGGCACGGGAAGACGGCGAGGCCTTCGGCGGCGGCGGCGGATTCGCGTGCGGCTGCAAGGTGACGCCCGGGCAGAAGGTGAAGCTGTTCTGGGAGTTCGCGCTGCCGCTGGACGACCTTGAGCGCGGCATTCAACCGGAACGCAAGACGATCGACGTGACGATCCCGCAGCCGGAATCGCCGACGTCGCGCTATCTGCGCGTGTATTTCCGCAAGAACGGCACCGCCGAGCTGCAGTGGGTCGACGACATGAACGCGCCCCGGCTCAAGCCGACGCAGGAGAAGTGAGCGCCATGGCCGAAATCAACCTGAAGAAGGATGCCGCAAGCGCGGAGACGGATCGCGTCAAGGCGGAAGCCGAGCAGATGTGTCCTGCGTGCGAGCACATGCTGTGGGTCAGCTTCTATTTCGACGGATTCGGTTTCGGTGACAAGGAAGGACCACGAACCAACATCCTGAAGCTGTTCAATGCCGCATACGAAAAGGAGAGCAAGAACATGCGGCGCTTCTACTATCCGGGGCTCGGCGCCGACTTCGATCCCGAAGCCCGCGTGCTGCGGCAAGTGCTGAAGGACAAGGCGCTGGATACCGCCGGCGAAAAGGCTGGCGACAAGCTCAAGGACGCGACCATCGGCCAGGCCAAGGAAAAGGCGCAGAAGGCCGCCGAGGACGCGTGGAAGCAGAGCGGCAGGATCAGGAATCCGACGTTGGGCAACCGCGTGAGCGACACGTTCGATACGCTGGTCGGCAAGGCGAAGGGCAGCATGGGCGACGCGCGCAAGCGGGTCGAGCGCGCGATCGAGCATCCGGGTGCGGAAAAGAACCGCGCGTTGCGCTACCTGAAGCGCGAATGGAGAGGGTTCTGGCGCGATGTCGTCAAGTATCCGTACCGGATTCCGAAGACCGTGCTGAAAGAGGTCGGCAAGGAAACGCTCGGTGCGCTGGCCGAGTCGTTCCGGCTCTCGCGCGATACGAAGCTCGGCGCCGCCCTGTTCAATACGGGCGTCGATACGCGCCTGAAAGCGGCGGACGAGGATTTCAAGGCGGCGGTGGCCGGTGCGAAGCAAGTGGGCACGTTGAACAGGATTCACGTCGCGATCTTTGGTTACGACATGGGCGGCGGCCTCGCGCTGGCCTTTGCCAAGCAGTTGCTCGACGAAACTTGCAAGGGCGGGAAATACGACGGCGTGGCGGTCAAGATCAAGTTCATGGGACTGTTCGACTGCGTGACGAACCGCTTCGACGACAACCTGCTGACGGGCTACATTCCGTTGAGCAATGCGGTGTCGTCGGATCTGATCCTGTCGCCGGACATCGAGAAATGCGTGCACTACGCGGCCGCGCATGAACTGCGCGTGTACAAGCCGCTGACGATGCTGGGCGTCGATCCGGCAGACATGCGCGGCCCGCGGCAGGAGCGGCTCTTCCCGGGCGCGCAGGTCGATGTCGGCGGCGGGGCGATCGAGGGCGAGGACGGCATTTCCGACAAGCTCGCGCGCGTGCCGCTCGAGATGATGTACCACCGCGCCTACGGTGCCGGGATTCCGATGCCGAGCCTGACGGCGCTGGCGAAGGAGGACGGTGTGCTGTATCGGCAGGTCGTCGCGCCGCAGGAGGTCCAGACCTTCCAGCTCGACTACCGGATGGCCGTCAAGAAGCTGGTGTCGACGACGCGCGAGATTCCGCCGCTGTCGCCGCTCGGCGTGGGCATCGGCTATCCGTCGGCGGCGGGCAAGCCGTCGATCGGGCCGCTCGATTTCCTCAATCCCAAGCCGGTGCCCGACATGACGGACGGTTGCCGCATCCCCGATACGACGCCGCCGCGCCCGGTCGTCGTGACCGACCTGCCGAAAGACATCCAGGGAGAGCTCAAGGGCCACATGGTCGTGTATATCCAGTGGCTGCGCATGTGGTACGACCGCGCGGAAAACCGCACGGCCGCGGAGCAGCGCAAGCCGGGCTGGCTGGGCGGCGCGGCGAACCCGCTGGCGTACGGACGTTACGAGAAACTGGTGCGCGAAATCGACTATCAGAAGCAGCACGGTACGCGGCCGATGTCCGGTTTCGATCAGAACCAGGCAATGAAACAGCTCGGCGGCGAGCTGCCGGCGTCGATGTTCAACACCGATCCCCAGGCGCAGGCGCTGTTCTGGTGGTGGAACAATCCTGGCCAGCGCCTGCCGCAAGTCGAAGCGATGTATCCGCTGTTCGTGAAGCACGTGCACGACAGCATGGCGGAGAGCGACATCGAGGCCGTGTGGAGCCACCTCGTGTCGATCAAGAACTACATGAACACGCGGGCGATGCAGAAGATCGCGACCGCGCCCGACAAGTCCTTCCTGGACCGCGTCGCAGACGTCTATCACTCGCTGGTGTCGTCGGTCTCGACGCCGTCCGGCACGACGGCCGCTCGATAGCCGGCCAAGGCGTGGCGCATGCCGGTTGCCGACGCGCAACCGGCCCGTGCATTACTTCGAGATGTACCAGAGCGCGTCGGTGCTGACACGCGTGGCCGGCGTCGTCGCGGCCGGTGCCTGGGCCGGCGCGGGAGGCGGCGTGTTCGACGTGATGGCGGTCGGCAGCGTGGCCGGAATGTTCGCGGTCGACGGTGAGGCCGTCGTGGCTCCCGACGTCGAAGGCGTATTCACGTACCACAGCGCATCGGCCGACGCCGTGCGTTTTGCCGCAGTTGGCGTCGTTGCCGCCGGACTGGCTGCCGTATTCGCCACGGCATTCGCCGACTTCTTCGATCCAGCGGCCGTCGCCGCAGCCGCGCCCCCCGTCCCGGCCTGCGCCGTCATTCCGGCGCCATTGCCCGCGCTACGCTGCGCGCGCGCCTCGAACGGCCCGAGCTGGAAGATCAACGTTTGCGCGGGACGCGTCAGGACGGCATACGGAAACTGCAGCTCCCACGACATCAGCACGCGCCCGGACGACGTCTCGGTGAAGATCGCCGGCACGTGCTTCATGTCGCTGAACTGCACGTAGATCCGTGCGCCGTCGTCGAAGACCTGGGTCGGCTTCGCCTGGTCCGCACCCGTGACCGTCCATCCGAAGTTGTACGAGCCGGCCGGGCCGGCGGGGCCGCCCTGCGGCGGCGGAGGCGGCGGGGCCGACGAAATCGTGCGCGGGCGCGTGACCCCCTGGGGAGCGGAGACGCTCAGGCTCGCGAACGGGTTGTACGCCTGGGCCTGTTGCGGCGGCGTAAAGGACGGTGGAAGGATGGGCATGGGAGTATCCGGCGAATCCGGCATGGTCCGGATTGCATCATAGACCTTGCGCGCATACGCGAGGCGCTTCTCGGGCGATGCGGAGTTGTACGCGCCGATCGCGTTCCAGTTGGCGCCGAGCTGGCGAATGTTCTGCGACAGGATCCACGCGCCGACGTACGCGTTCGTGCAGGCATCGAACAGGCTCTCCCGCGTGATGCCTTCGCGCGCGAGCGTCGGCAGCCAGGTGCTGTTGATCTGCATCAGGCCGATGTCGACCGTGCCGTTCGTGTTGGTGTTGACGGCGTTCGGATTCATGCCCGACTCGACCTGCGCGATGCCGCGCATCAGGCTGACGCTCACGTGCTGGAACGCGGCCGCGTCGTCGAGGCAATCGGCCCGCGCGACGCCGTGCAGCGCGCACGACATCGCAATCGTCGCGGCGATTTTCAGCGTATCTCGGCTGATCGAACGGGTTATCTGACGCGGCATGGCAGGATGGGGCGGAATCCGGCCGCCCGGTGCAAGGAAATTACGCAGACGCGAAGTGTGCCATAGCGCGCACGCAAATGGCTCGCGTCAAACTTTCCTTTGCATTTGCCCATGCGTTCGCGACGCATTTTTATCGCGTCCGATCACGAGGGGCAGTGAGGCTTTATCGGTAAAAATGGCCGGATATTCGCGCGAATGCCGGCGTAGTGGCGGCGCCGGAATACTGACGCGTCGCGTCATTCGTTCGGTGAAATCGGTGCTGAATCAAACCGGATGGAAATCGCGCGGCAGTCGATATCCGGGTTGAAAAGGGCGATGGAAAGGCGATCCGGAAACAACGGCGGCCGAAGCCGCCGTATCGGTGAAAGCGGATTCGACCGGCCGCGCGGCGCGCAGCCGGCCGTCTCGCATCAGAAGCGGTGGCGCAGGCCGAGGTTGACCATCGTCTGCGAGCTCGTGCCCGCATAGCCGTACGAACCGATCGACGCCTGCGCGGCCATCGAGCCGCCCTTGCCGTCGCCGGTCTGGCCGCTTGCATGCTGGTACGCGGCGGTCAGGTAGACGTCGGTGCGCTTCGACAGGTTGTAGTCCGCGCCGGCCGATACCTGGTGATAGGTCGCCGACGTGTCGCCGCCCGAGCGCGTGTAGCTGTAACCGACGCCGACCAGCAGCGCGTTGGTTGCCTGGTAGTTCACGAAGCCTTGCCCCGTGTTGTAGTGCTCGTTCGAGCCGAACACCGAGCTTCCATCGCGGCGGTACTGCGCGTTGCTGTAGCCGAGGCCGACCGTGAACGGGCCGGCGACGTACTGGCCCGCGATGCGCGCGATGCCGATCGAATGCGCGCTCGCATAGCCGGTGTTGACCGGGCCGTCGAACGTGCCGTCGGACGAGCTGGTCCAGCCGCTGCGCTGGGTGTTCGACGCGGGGCTGTTGGTCGTGTGGAAGTAGCCGCCCGCGACGCTGAACGGCCCGTTGTTGTACGACACGGCGGCCGAATACGAATTCGCGGCGCCAGTGCTGCCGGCGATGCCGCCGAACGAGTACATCGCCGAGAACTGCAGGCCCGAATAGACGGCCGACGTGTACTTCACCGCGTTGTCGACGCGGAAGCTGTTGTCGTAGTTGTCGACGTCGCCCGCCGTCGCGAACACGCTGCCCAGATAGTTGTCGGCGGTGATGCCCTGCACGAGATCGATGAGCGGATCGTACTGGCGGCCGAACGTGAGCGTGCCGTAGCGGTCGCTCGTCAGGCCGACGAACGCCTGCCGGCCGAACATGCGGCCGCCCTGGCCCATCCGGCCGTTGCTCGGGTCGAAGCCGTTCTCGAGCTGGAACAGCGCCTTCAGCCCGCCGCCGAGATCCTCGGTGCCTTTCACGCCCCAGCGGCTGCCGGCCAGGTTGCCCGCGCTGCTGTTGCCGAGCATCCACGCGTTGTCCTTGCCCTGCGCATGGTTCACGTAGGTGATCGACGTGTCGATCACGCCATACAGCGTGACGCTCGACTGCGCATGCGCGGCGGGTATCGCCGCGAATGACGCGACGGAAATCAGCGAGAGGGTCGTGCGTTTCATGTCATCTATATGAACGCGTCCCGTTTGCAACAGTTCTCGTGTGTTCCGACAGACAGGATGGGCTGCAGCTCTATATCCGGCCTTGATGCAGTCGATACCGCCGCTGCGGGCCTCTATGAAATCCGCTGACCC
>NZ_NKFM01000042.1:0-65172 GCF_002223085.1 Burkholderia sp. HI2714
GTCACGCACGGCTTCGACCACCGTCTTCCTCAGGTACGCCTGCGTCGCCTGATCCAACTTTCGGGCATCAGTTTTCGTCTTCATACCCGTATAACGCACCACGAACTATTTGGTGCACTCGTCAGTAAAAGCGGCGCACGTTGTACGGGCACCTCGGCGGCGCGTTGCGGCGCGGAATGGACAGCGAAGGCGCACGACCGGACGTGCTGCCCCGTTGTTCATACGCATCGTTCCCCCGACCGTCCCACATGCCCTGAAAGGTTGCGCCGCGTGTTTCCAGGGGCAAATCTTTCAGTGCCGCAAGGCGGGAAATTTATTTCGAGAAATGGGGTTGGGAGGGGTTGACTTCACTTTCGGGCGGTCCATAGAATCCGCCATCTTCACTCTTGGGGCCGCCGCCTTGGACGCCTGCAGTAGTCGATCTTCGAACGAAATTTCCGCCTGAGCGACCGACGTCCGCGCCTCATCGAAGCCGCCGTTTGTCTCCCAGGCAAACGGTGCGCGCAGCAGTATTCCGCAGTTACTCCCTACGTGCACCCTGATTCGCGCCGGTTAGCGTGATGCGTTTCCGCATGCGCCCGCCGGTTTCACCGCCGCCAGGCAGGCGGCCGCGTTCGCGCACGCCTTTTCAGGCATCGCGAATGCCGGCCCGCACGCCCGATGGCGGTCAACCGTGTTCTCCCGAACACCGCACAGGAGCCGCCATGAACGACAGTGACAGTTGTCCCTTATGCCCGTTGCACGCACAGACCCTTTTGAACCCGGGTCGCAGGGACAATCCGGCCGACTAGCCTGACACGTCGTTCAGGCCCCGGACTGGCCCCGCGCCCATGACGCGGCCGGCACGCCTGCCGTCGCCGCACGGAGCCAGATCATGAACTTCGGCCTTCTGCTGTCGAACCTCCCGCACGTCACGGAATCGCGCAACCACTACGACGCGATGCTGATGCTCGACGCCCGTCCGCGGGTGTTCTCCCGCCTGTTGAACCAGCTGAAAGCGTTGATCCACTGAAAGACGCACCGAGCGCGTCTCGGCATGCGCACGTGCAACCGCCTGCGGGTAGGCGCCGCGTGCGCATTCCAAGGCCACACGCTCATCGCATCGAATAACCATTAGCCGTACGGAACATATTATGTCCACGCCATCCAACGTTTCTCCACCAATCGCCGCCGAACGCAGCGCCGTGCTCGACGAAGCCCACCTGGGCGACATCCGCGGTGCGCTCGGTACGATCGCGCATCACGACACCGGCTCGCGCGGCACGTGGTGGGCGCGTCTGCGCACGCTGCTCGCGATCATCGGCCCGGGCCTCATCGTGATGGTCGGCGACAACGACGCCGGCGCATTCGGCACCTACACGCAGGCAGGGCAGAACTACGGCACGACGCTGCTGTGGACGCTGCTGCTGCTCGTGCCCGTGCTGTACGTGAACCAGGAAATGGTGCTGCGCCTCGGCGCGGTCACGGGCGTCGGCCATGCGCGCCTGATCTTCGAGCGTTTCGGCAAGTTCTGGGGCGCGTTCAGCGTGATCGACCTGTTCCTGCTCAATGCGCTCACCATCGTCACCGAGTTCATCGGCATCACGTTCGTGCTGGATTTCTTCGGGCTGCCGAAGGTAGCCGGCGTGTGCGTGGCCGCCGCGTTGACCATGGCCGCGGTGAGTACCGGGGATTTCAGGCGCTTCGAGCGGTTCGCGATCGGGCTGTGCGTGCTGAGCCTGCTGCTCGTGCCGGTGCTCGTGTCGATCCATCCGCCCGTCGCGCAGATGTCGCGCGATTTCTTCGTGCCGAACTGGCCCGCGCACGCGAAGCTGTCGGACGTGATGCTGCTCGTGATCGGCATCGTCGGCACGACCGTCGCGCCATGGCAGCTGTTCTTCCAGCAGAGCTACGTGATCGACAAGCGCATCACGCCGCGCTTCATGAAGTATGAGAAGGCCGACCTGTGGATCGGCATCGTGTTCGTGCTGATCGGCGCGGTCGCGATGATCGGGTTCAGCGCCGCCCTGTTCAACGGGCATCCGGAAGCCGGCAACTTCACCGATGCGGGCGGCATCATCGCCGGCCTCGAGAAGTATGCGGGCCGCACGAGCGCGACGCTGTTCGCGGTGGCGCTCCTCGACGCGTGCATCATCGGCGCGGCAGCCGTATCGCTGTCGACGGCCTATGCGATCGGCGACGTGTTCAAGATCCGCCACTCGCTGCACCGCGGCGTGTCCGATGCGAAGGGCTTCTATCTCGTGTATTTCGGCATCGTCGCGGCCGCTGCCACGCTCGTGCTGATTCCGGGCAGCCCGCTCGGCCTGCTGACCGAAGCCGTGCAGACGCTCGCGGGCGTGCTGCTGCCGAGCGCGACGGTGTTCCTGCTGGTGCTGTGCAATGACCGCCAGGTGCTCGGCCCGTGGGTCAACTCGACGAAGCTCAACGTGTTCACCGGCGCGGTGATCTGGGTGCTCGTGTTGCTGTCGATCATCCTCACGGCATCGGTGATGTATCCGGATATCAGCGGCGAAGCGATCGTCGACGTGCTGGTCGGCGGCACCGTGCTCGCGATCACGGGCTATATCGCCACGGTATTGATCCGCCGCAACAAGCGCGTGGTCGAGCCGGCCGTCGATCGCTCGTTGCGCGACACGTGGCGCATGCCGCCGCTCGACACGCTCGAGCCGCAGAACATGACGGTCGCGACACGAATCTGGATGGCCGTGCTGCGCGGCTATCTCGTGATCGCGGTCGGTCTCGTGATCGTCAAGGTGGTGCAGATGACGCTGCTGAAGTAACGCAGGTCGTCTTCGAGGAAGCGGCGCCGGACCCGGCACCGCGCCGCAACCCGCACATGCCGGCCTTCGTGGCCGGCATGTGCGTTTACGCGTCCGCGTGCGGCACGCCGCGCGGCCGTCAGATCAGCTCGAGCTTCGACGTCAGGTACGTGAGCTGGATCCGGTTCGCGACGCCGAAGCGCTTGCGCAGCTTGCGCAGGTGATAGTCGACGTTGTGCGCGCTGGTGTCGAGGCGCCGGCCGATCTCCTTGTCGGAGGCGCCTTCGGCGATGCCGAGCAGCAGTTCCTGCTCGAACGGCGTGAGCCCGTTCACCGCGCGCTCGCGCGACGTCGAGATCAGCTGCGGCGACGCGAACTTGTGCACCGACAGCCCGATCGACAGCGCCTGCTCGATCGTCGCCGGCGTGATCCATTCGCGCGTGCGGCGCGGCGCGGTGAAGCTCATGAACGCATGCAGCCGCGTGCCGGGCACGGCCATCGAATACATGATGCCGCTGCACATTCCGTCGTCCTGCATCGTCTGCAGGAAGCCGTCGAGCGCGGCCGGCGTCACGTGCGGGCCGTCATCGCGCTCGCGGTGTTCGCGGCGCAATTGCTGCAGGTCCCACACGATCGGCATGTTGCAGACGCGCGCGCCGAGCGTGCGCGGATCGATGTCGTGATGGTTGTGCCGCACGTAATCGCCGCGATAGGTGGCCGGCGTGAAGGCTTCGTGCAGGTACAGGCTTTCGACCCGCTCGCGCGCGAATTCGAGCGCGAAGTACGCGAACGTCGAGAAGCCCGTCAGATGCAGCAGGCTCGTGACGATCCGGTTGCGCTCGGCCGTGCTCTGCGCGTGCGCGAGCGTATCGGCGACGCCGAGCTTCGGCGCGTGCGGCTGCGTGAGCTCGCCGTGCTTGACGTCGTCGCACCAGACGACCTGTACCGGGCGCTCTCGCCGGGCGTCCGGATGCGCGTCCAGCCCGCGCGACGGACGGGGAAAGGTTGGGGCGACCGCTTCTTCATGCAATGCAATGTCGGACATGAGCCATCCCTCGGAATCGACGCGCATCGCCTGGCGGCGGCCGTATCGTGTACGGCATTCGCGGCGGTGCGATCGAGCATCGTTTTGATAGGCGTCGATCGTCATCCCTGACGAAACGCGGGGGCATTGTACAAAAATGCGTGTATCCGCGTAATATGCCGTAATACTAATGGCGGCGAAAGGTTCATATTCGCACGCATATAACGACGACCAGAAAATCATAAAGAAAAGACCAGATCGTGACGGGGCGCAGTTTCAAATATTGGGAAAGGGTGGGCTCCTCATGACACATGCTGACGGCGCACCACGCGTCGAATGGTTCTCACAAGCCGATATAACGGCTGCTGCCGCTTATTCGAGCGAATATCAGGCAATCGAACGCGACTTTTTTACCGGCATTCAAATTGCGCCCGGTAAATCCGACTTCGCACCGGTCGATTTCGCGCAATGCCATGCGCGATTGCGGCAAATCGGATTCAGCACGCTCGGTTACGGCGCGTATGAAATGATCGGGCGGCGCATCCTGTGCGCGCACCTGCTGCGCGATCTCGCCCCGGCGACGTTCATGCAGCCGTTCATCGAAGGCATGCTCTACGAAAGCGATCCGCGGTTCGCGCAGGTGCGGCAAAGCGGCTTTCCGGTCGCGTGGCGGCTCGACGAGATCGATGCGGCCGCGCAGGGCAGCGGCGACCGCAAGGTGCTGGCGCTCGCCGGCCATCTGCGCGCGCATGCGATGAACAGCGGCGTGATCTTCGGCCTGTCGGCGCCGCGCCTCGACCTGCGTGTCGCGGTGAACGTGACGTCGGAGACGCACGGCACCGACTGGATCGACGATCGCGTGATCGGCGGCGCGCTGTCGGTGAGCCTCGCCGTGCATCGCGTCGCGCTGCCGTTCCTCGAGGCGCGCATCGCGCGCATGCGCGGCTTCGCGCTCGGCGACGAGCAGCAGCAGGTGCTCGACCGGCTCGTGCACGGGCTGTCCGACCAGGAGATCGCGAGCGCGCTGCGCACGTCGCTGCACAAGGTCGGCCACCACATCCGCTCGCTCGAAAAGCTCTTCAACGTGCAGAACCGCGCGCAGCTCGCGTACCTCGCCGCACGGCGCCTGCCGTCCGACCTGACGTCGGCCTGACGCGCCCGCCGGCGGCCCGGCGCGCGATGGAAGCGGTTCCGGCGGCGCGTGCCGACATGCGCCGCCGGGTTTCGTAGTCCGATTCGATCGTCGCCGGCAAACGCGCTTTCACGCTACGAGGCGCCTCCCTTTTTCCGTCGTTCCCCGTCGCTACACTCGTCCCATTCAACGGTCCGTGCGACATGGGGCAGGGTTGCCCGTGCCGGCCGGCAATAACGACAGGACGACGGCACGATGGCAGAACCGAAGGCGCTCCCCCGCGACTGGCAGCGGTTGTTTTCCGCTGGCCGCGGCGTGTCCGGACGGCGCCTCGGGGGCGCGTCGCCACGCGCCGACCTGTTCCTCGCGACGTTCATCGTCGCCGTCGTCGCGCTGTTCATCCTGCCGCTGCCGCAGGCCGCGCTCGACGGGATGATCTCGCTGAATCTCGCTGCGAGCGTCGTGTTGCTGACGGTGTCGACCTACGTGCCGTCGGCGGTCAGCTTCTCGTCGTTTCCCGCGCTGCTGCTGTTCACGACGCTGTTCCGGCTCGCGCTGAACATCGCGTCGTGCAAGCTGATCCTGCTGCACGCGAACGCGGGTCACGTGATCGACGCGTTCGGGCGGCTCGTGGTCGGCAACAACGTCGTGGTGGGCGGCGTGGTGTTCCTCGTGATCGCGGTCGTGCAGTTCATCGTGATCGCGAAAGGCTCGGAGCGGGTGGCCGAGGTCGGCGCGCGCTTCTCGCTCGACGCGATGCCGGGCAAGCAGATGAGCATCGACGCGGACCTGCGCGCGGGCATCATCAGCGCCGACGAAGCGCGCGAACGCCGCGAGAAGCTCGAGCAGGAATCGCAGATGCACGGCGCGATGGACGGCGCGATGAAGTTCGTGAAGGGCGACGCGATCGCAGGCCTCGTGATCGCCTTCATCAACATCGTCGCGGGGATCGCGGTCGGCACGCTGATGCACGGGATGGATATCGGCGACGCGCTGCAACGTTACGCGATCCTGACGGTCGGCGACGGGATGGCGTCGCAGATCCCGTCGCTGCTCGTGTCCATCGCGGCCGGCATCGTCACGACGCGCGTCGCGACGCGCGATGCGCGGCAGCGCCAGCTCGGCGAACAGCTCGGCGAGCAACTGGGTGCGCATCCGCGCGCATTGCTGATCGCGGCGTTCGTGCTGAGCGGTTTCCTCGTCGTGCCGGGTTTTCCGAAATGGTCGTTCGCGCTGATCGCGCTCGGCCTCGGCGCGTTCGCGTTCTCGCAGCTCAGGCGCAAGACGGCCGCGCCGAGCTTCAACCTGATTCATGTCGCGGGGCGCGTCGGCGCGGCCGACGACGGCCAGCCCGCGAAGGTGTCGCATGCGGCCGGCGTCACGTCGCTGATCGCGGTGTCGCTGTCCGACGACCTGCGCACGAGCCTGAACCTCGCGCAGCTGCAGGCCGCGCTGTCGAGCGCGAAGGCGCGCGTCGACGCGGACATCGGCACGGTGTTCCCGCGCATCACGCTGAACGACGACGAAGGCGCGGCGGCCGGCACGTACCGGATCTACCTGCAGGACGTGCTCGCCGCGCAAGGCGCGCTGAAGCCGGGCTGGCTGCTGTGGGACGGTGTCGCGCCGCTGCCCGAGCGCGCGGAGCGCCAGCCGGCCGAAGCGTTCGGCCCGTTCGCGACCGCGCTGTGGATCAAGCCCGACGGTGCCGCGCCCGACGGCAAGTGGCTGTCGAGCGAAAGCGCGCTCGCCGCGCACGTCGAGCAGATCGTGCGCCAGCATGCTGACGAGCTGCTCGGCATCCAGGAGACGCAGGCGCTCGTGCACCTGGTGCGCCGCGAGCACCCGGAGCTCGTCGGCGAACTGACGCGGCTCGTGCCGCTGCAGCGCGTGACCGAGGTGTTGCGCCGGTTGCTGGCGGAACAGGTGCCGATCCGCAATTTGCGCGTGATCTTCGAGAGCCTGATCACGTGGGCGCCGAACGAGCCCGACGACGTGATCGCGCTGGTCGAACTCGTGCGTGTCGACCTGCGCCGGATGATCACCGACCGCCATGCGGGCACGACGCGCCAGCTGCGGGTCGTGCTGTTCGAGCAGAACCTGCAGGAGCGGATCGAGCGTGCGGTGATGCGCACGAAGCAGGGCAATTTTCTTGCGCTGTCGAGCGCGGTCAAGCAGGACATCGGCGAGCAGGTGCGCGCGATCGTGCAGGCCGCGCAGGCGGCCGGCCCCGGGGGCCACGGCACGGCGCAGGGCGCCGCGCGGCTCGCGGTGATGGTCGCGCTCGGCGCGCGCCGCTACGTGAAGACGATCCTGCAGCCGGTGCTGCCCGACCTCGCGGTGCTGTCGTACCAGGAGGTCGAGGAGGACGTGCAGCTGCACACGATCGGCTGGGTCAAGAATCCGCCGGACGACGGGACGGTCGGCGCGGGCGCCGACGTGCGCGTGCCGGGAGCCGTGCAATGACGAGCTCGACGATCCTCGACCTGACGCGCCAGGCGCTGATGCTCGTGCTGCTGCTGTCGCTGCCGATCGTGCTGATCGCCACCGTGACCGGCCTCGTCGTCGCGATCCTGCAGGCCGTCACGCAGGTGCAGGACGCCAATATCGGCATCGCGGTGCGGCTGATCGCCGTGATGGTCGCCCTCGTGCTGCTGTCGGGCTGGCTCGGCGGCGAAGTGCTGCGCTTCGCGCAGCAGGCGCTCGAACGCATGTTCGTTTCTTCCACAGGAGTCCTTTGATGCGTCGACGCGTCGCCTCGATCCGGTTTCAACCGCGCAGCCTGCAACGGGCCGCGCTTGCCGTGTGCGCGACCGCGCTGCTCGCGGCATCGCTGTGCATGGCGCCCGCGCAGCCCGCGCGTGCCGCGGACCTGCGCTGGCGCAACAAGCCGTTCACGATCGTCGCGAACGGCAAGAAGATCGGCGACTTCATCCGCGAACTCTCGTCGTCGCAGGGCGTGACGGCGGTGGTCGACCCGAAGGTCGACGGCGTGATCAGCGGCCGGTTCTCCGGTACGCCGCAGCAGACGCTCGATACCATCTGCTCGACCTACGGCCTGACCTGGTACTACGACGGTTCGTTCCTGTACGTCGATCCGGCCGACCAGTCGCAGACGCAGATGATCCCGATTCCGCCGAATGCGTCCGGTGAAATCGGCCGCGCGCTGCAGGCGATGCAGATCCCCGACAAGCGCTACACGCTGGTGATCAACGACCGCGCGAACAGCGTGTACGTGGCCGGCCCGCGCCGCTATGTCGAACTCGTGCGGCAGGCGGTGGGCTCGGTCGGCGATCCGTCGGCGAACGGCGCGCATGCGGATATTCGCGCGTTCCGGCTCAAGTACGGCTGGGCGTCGGATTTCACGATCAACCGCTCGGGCAAGGAAGTGACGGTGCCCGGCGTCGCGACGATCCTGCGGCGGCTGTTCGGCAAGGTGGGCGACACGGCCGCGGCGCCGTCGAGCCCGTCGCTCGGGCAGGCCGCGCGCCAGGTGAAGCTCGGCTCCGGGCTGACGATCGCGGTGCCGCGGCTCGACTTCCCCGATATCTCCGGCGGCCCGCGGCAGGGCGGCTATGGCGGTGCGGACGGCAGCACGGGCGGCGGGTTCTCGCCGTTCTCGAACAGCGGCGGCGGCGACACGCTGCCGCAGATCGTCGCCGACCCGGCCATCAACGCGGTGATCGTGCGCGACCTGCCGGAGAACATGTACCGTTACCAGTCGCTGATCAACCAGCTCGACGAGCGGCCGCGCATCGTCGAGATCAACGTGACGATCATCGACATCAACGAGGATTCGCTCGACAGCCTCGGGATCGACTGGCGCCTGCACACGACGCACGGCGACGTGCAGATCGGCAATGGCCAGAACCCGCTGAACGGCAACACGCAGTACAACGGCGTTGGGAATCCGCCGCTGACGTTCGGGATCGGCACGTCGGAAACCGGGCAGACGGGCACCTTCATGCCGACCGGCATCGCGCTGACCGCGTCGATCGGCGGGTCGCTGCGCAACTACCTGCTCACGCGCGTGAACGCGCTCGCGCAGAAGGGCCAGGCGCAACTGCGATCGAAGCCGAAGGTGCTCGCGCTCGACAACACCGAGGCGATCCTCGAGAACCTCACGCAGTTCTACGTGCAGGTGCCCGGCTACCAGGATTCGTCGCTGTACAGCGTGACGACCGGCACGAGCATCAAGGTGACGCCGATGATCGTCGACGAGGCGATCCGCAACGCGGCCGCCGTCTCGGGCAATCCGCAGAGCGTGATGATGTCGATCGACATCCAGGACGGCAACATCGTGCCGGGGCAGGCCGTGTCGAACGTGCCGGTGATCCAGCAGCGCAACATCGTTACCAAGACGATGATCGACGAAGGCAAGAGCCTGCTGATCGCGGGCTTCAACGACGACGAGGTGAGGCTGAACAAGAGCGGCGTGCCCTGGCTGTCCGACATTCCGCTGATCGGCAACCTGTTCAAGTACACCGACAAGTCGGGCAACCACATGGAGCGGTTCTACCTGTTGACGCCGCGCGTGGTGACGACCGCGTCGATGTACGCGCCGGACGGCTCGCCGGTGAACCCGGGCGCCGACGGACCGGCGAACCAGGAAGGGATGTCGATGTACCGCCCGCCGGACAACGACGTCGCGGTGCCGCTGACGCCGAAGCCGCTGCCCGGCACGAAGTTCGGGCCGCCCGCGTTGCCGCCGCCGGCTGATTCGGCGGCGCGCCCGGCGGCGACGACTGCAGGAGTCACCACGCATGTCGACGAGCATCATTGATCCGCACGGCGACGGCGCATTGCCCGGCGGCGCGGCAGGCGCAGGGGCCGGGTCGGCCGCCGCGCCCGCATCGCCGTGGAACCTGTGCTTCCTGAGCGGGCCGATGTACGGTCGCACGATGTCGCTTGCGCGCGGTGCGAACTGGGTCGGCACCGCGGCCGACTGCGAGGTGATCCTGCCCGATCGCGAGATCGGCGCGAAACAGGTGTGCCTGCAGGTCGGTGCGCTCGCGGTGACCGTGCAGAACCACGGCGGTGACGCCGGCGCGCCGGTGCTGTTCAACGACGAACCGCTCGGCGCGGGCCGCCGCTCGCTGACGCCGCAGGACGTCGTGACGGTCGGCTCGATCCGGCTCGGCATCGCGCGGCATGCGCAGGCGAGCGTCGCGCTGCCGGATGAAGCCGGCGCGCCGGACCCGGCGCGCGAGGCCGCGTGGCTCGGCTGGCTCGCGGGCGGGCTGCGCCGCCTCGGCAGCCGGCGGCTCGTGATCGCGCTGGTCGCGCTGTGGCTCGGCGTGCTGCTCGGCGCGCTCGGCTACGGCTTCGTCACCTGGTCGGGGCGCCTGCCGTGGCAGCACGAATCGGTGCTCGCGCGCACGCACCGGCTGCAGCAACTGCTGCGCGCGTACCCGGAGCTGGCCGTCGCGCCGCGCGACGACGGCGTGATCGTGTCGGGCTACGTGAGCGATCCGGCCGCGCGCGAACGCGTCGCGCAGATCGTCGCGGGCGTCGACAACGCGGCGCTCGGCAACATCTACGTGGTCAGCGACCTGGTCGCGACCGCGCAGACCTATTTCAGCGACACGGCACTGACGGTCGCGTATCTCGGCCGGGGCCGGATCGAGGTGACCGGCACGGCCGCGCGCGCGCAGATCGAGCCGCGGATCCGCAACTACATGAAGGACGCGCGTCCCGCGCTCGAAGTGGTCGATCACGTGCGCGATGCCGATCCGGCCGCGCCGCGCACGGCGACGACGCTGGGCGGGATGGCCGGGATTCCGGAGATCACGACCGTGTTCGCCGGAGATGGCGACCAGCGCTACATCGAGACGGCCGACGGCAGCCGCTATTTCGAAGGTGCGCGACTGAAGGAGGGCGCGGCGGTCGTGTCGATCGGCCCGGACGAAGTCGTGTTCGAGCGCAACGGCCAGCGCATCACGATGCCGCTCGGCGGAGCGTCGGCGACTGCGCCCGAGCCGGTGCCGGCGCCGCCCGTGGCGCCGCTCGCGAGCGGCGCGGCGGCGGGGATCGCGCAGCCGGTGCCGACGCCGTTGCCGGACGGGTCGGCGGCCGGTGCCGCGGCGGCCGACGCCTCGGCGGCACGCGCATCGAAGGAGGCGGCGCACTAGCGCCGCGACAGGTCATGCGCATCGCGCGGCGCGCGGTGCGCGCAGTACGCGGGGCGTCGCGAGCGTGCGGCGGCTCACGTCGACGGCGGAGCATGGGGCTTCCGTCGCCAGGTGGATGCAGTTCACGTAAAGGAGCGCAACATGGGTACGCAGGCAGCAGGTGGTGCAACCAACACGAACCAGGTCCAGCAGCAGGCGGACGACCTGACCAAGACGCAGCTCGAACTGACGAAGATCAACTTCCAGGTCCAGCAGTCGACCGCGACGTTCGAGACCAGCAACGCCGTGACCGCGCAGGAGGGGACGGCGAACGCCCAGGTCGCGCAACACCTGAGCTCGGCCGGCCGCGCATGACGCCGGCCGCCGGCCGCGCCGCGCGACGTCGCGCGCCGGGTCTGCCCGCGAAGGGCGCCCGGTGGCGGCCGTGCGCGTGCCGGCCGGCCCGTTCCGGGCGGGCCCGACCGATCCGGTCCGGCGTCCGCTTCTCGAGGAGGACATGAACATGTCAGTGACAGGCGTAGGCGCGTCGCCGCCGGGCGCGGCCGCGCTCGCGGGAGCCGCGCAGCAAACGGGCTCGGCGTCCGATCCGGCGCAGGTGCGCCAGTTCGATGCGCTGATGCAGCCGGGCGCATCGCCGGCCGCGCCGCCGTCTTCGTCGGGCGTCGCGATGTCGCGCGCACCGGCGGATGCGGCGCCGGCCGTGCAGATGACGCCCGCGCAGGCGAACCAGTCGTCGCTCGTCGAGCGGTTGCGCACCTACGGCAACGATCTCGACGCGCGGTACGCGAACATCGACAAGCATCGCAGCGAGATGCTGACGTCGATGGCCGACAGCCGCAGCGACCCGATGATGACGATGGTGAAGGCGATGGATTTTCAGTGGACAGCGACCACCACGATTTCGGAATACCAGTTGAGCCTGTCGGTCGCGCAGGCGGCGAACGGCTTCACGCACACGGTGCTGAAGACGCAGGAGTGATGGCGTGCGCGCGTGCCGCACGCGGCCGCGCTCACACGGAAGCGGAAAAACGATGACGACGATCGATTCGACGCCGCGCGCGCATGCGTGGCGCAGCCGGGCGGCGCGCGCGCTGCTCGCGGGGCTGCTCGTGCTGTTGGCCGGGTGCCAGAAGGAGCTGTACTCGGGCCTGTCGGAGCGCGATGCGAACCAGATGGTCGCGGTGCTCGGCGATGCGGGCATCAGCGCGTCGAAGGACAACGACGCGCGCGACACGTCGGACCGCAACGCGTGGCTCGTCAGTGTCGCGGACGGCGACATGCAGTCGGCGCTCACGGTATTGCAGGCGAACGGGCTGCCGAAGCCGAGCTACGCGAGCCTCGGCGAGCTGTTCCAGAAGCAGGGCCTCGTGTCGACGCCGGCCGAGGAACGCGTGCGCTACCTGTACGGCGTGTCGCAGGATCTGTCGCGCACGCTGCAGGACATCGAGGGCGTGGTCGTCGCGCGCGTGCAGGTCGTGATTCCGGAGAACGATCCGCTCGCGGACAAGATCAAGCCGTCGTCCGCGGCCGTGTATATCCGCTACCGGCCCGGCGTCGACCTGCGCGCGATGGCGCCGATGGTCAAGGATCTGGTCGCGCACAGCATCGAGGGGCTGCAGTACGACAACGTGTCGCTGTTCCTGCAGCCGGCCGCCGCGCGCGCGACGCGCGTGGACGGAATCGGCAGCGCGGTGACCGACATCGTGCGGCTGCGCTCGCCGCTCGGCTGGCTCGTGTTCGCGCTGATCCTGCTGACCTGCGCGGTGATCGCGCTGTCGGCGGCGCGGCGCGGGATGTTCGGCGCCCGGCTCGCGGGCCTGCTCGGTGCATCGCGCGCTGGGCACGGGGCGACCGGTTCCGGCGGCCTGCGCACGCCGGACGGCGCGCGCGACGGCGCATGAGCGATCCGCACGCGCTGCCGCCGGGCGACGGGCCGGCCGCCTCCGATGCGGCGCCGCTGCCGTGGCTGCAGCCGCTCGGGCCGCCGCCCGCGGCACGCCGCGCCGCGTTTCATGCGCTCGTCTGCGACTTCAACCTGCGGCCCGACCGCTATCTGCACGTGACGCGCGTGCCGGCCGACTGGCCCGCGCGCTACCGTTCGCCGGATGCGTTCGGCGCGGCCGGCCGCAAGCTGCTCGCGCGGCACCTGCTCGACGCGAACGGCGTGGCCGGACGGCACGACTTCGACGTGGCGAACCCGTGCGCGCGGCTCGCGCTGCTGCCGGGCGCGGCGCTCGAGCAGCTGGCCGCGTATGCGGGGCTGCTGCTGCATCGCACGTGGCTGCGCGATGCGCTGGCCGTGCGGCGCATCCGCGCCGAAGTGGCGGCGAAGCTCGGCGCCGACGCACTCGAACTCGCGCTCGAACGCGCGCCGGAATTCGGTGCGCTCGCCGACACGCTGGAGCCGTGGCGCGCCGATCCCGCCGCGTTGCCTGCCGTGATTCGCGCGCGCGGCGGGCGCCTGCTGGCGGATTTCATCGGCGTGGCGGGCGACGCGGTCGCGCGGCGCACGCGCCTGAAATTCCACCGCGCGATCGACGACGAAGCGCCGTACTGGCTGAACCGCGCACAGCGCGACCAGTTCGGCGAACTGATGTTCCTGTTTCTGATTCCCGAGAGGCTTGCGTCATGGGACTGGCTTTTCTGATCACGAGCGACAACCTGCAACTCCTGTCGGAGCGCAAGGTGCTCAAGGAGCGCGAATACGCGGCGCTGCTCGACGCGTCCGACGTGATCGCGACCGCGCACGAAGAGGCCGCGCGCATCGTCGCCGACGCGCAGCGCGAATTCGACAAGCGCCAGGCGGCCGGCTACGACGAAGGGATGCGCCGCGCGCAGCGCGAGCAGGCCGCGCAGGCGTACACGCAGGCGCTCGCCGCCGCGCGCACGATGGAGACGATGAAGGATGCGATGGCCGACATCGTCGTGAAGGCCGTGCGCGCGATCGTCGGCGAGATGAACACGCGGACGCTGTACGAGGCCGCGCTCGCGCGGATCGCGCCGCTCGTGCGCGACGAGGCGTTCCTGATCGTGCGTATCGCGCCCGGCCGCAAGGACGAAATGCGCGACGCGCTCGACGGCGCATTCGCCGGACAGTCGAACCGGCAGAAGATCCGCATCGTCGAGGATGCGCAGCTCGAACGCCACGCGTGCACGGTCGAGACGCCGTCCGGGCGCATCGACGCGAGCCTCGACCTGCAGATCGACGCATTGCGCCAGGCGATCCGCCGCGATGCGCTGAAGGGGGCCGCGCGATGAACGCGCCGCTCGACGATACGCAGCCGTTCGGCGACGACGACGGCGCGCCGTTCGATCAGGGCCGCCTCGTCGGCGAACTCGATGCGGGCCTCGCGTTCTTCTCGCCGGTGTCGGTGCAGGGCCGCGTCAATCATGCGGTCGGGCAGATCCTGAATGCGACGGGTATCCGCGCGCGGCTCGGCGAAATCTGCGAGCTGCGCACACCGAACCAGCCGACGCTGCTCGCCGAGGTGGTCGGCTTCTCGCGGCAGACGACGCTGCTCACGCCGCTCGGCGACGTGGCGGGCCTGTCGCCCGAGACGACCGTCGTGCCGTCCGGGCGCGAGCATGTGTTTCCGGTGGGGGAAGGGTTGTTCGGCCGCGTGCTCGACGGGCTCGGCCGGCCGCTCGACGATCGCGGGCCGGTGACGGGCGCCGCGTGGGTGTCGACGCAGCAGGACCCGCCGAATCCGCTCGCGCGCAAGATGATCGACACGCCGTTTCCGACCGGCGTGCGCGTGATCGACGGTCTGATGACGCTCGGCATCGGGCAGCGCGTCGGCATCTTCGCGCCGTCCGGTGTCGGCAAGAGCACGCTGCTCGGCATGATCGCGCGCGGCGCGCAGGCCGACGTGAACGTGATCGCCCTGGTGGGCGAGCGCGGCCGCGAGGTGCGCGAATTCATCGAGCACAGCCTGTCGCCCGAGGTGCGCGCGCGTTCGATCGTCGTCGTGTCGACGTCCGATCGCCCGGCGATGGAGCGCGTGAAATCCGCGCTGGTCGCCACCGCGATCGCCGAACATTTCCGCGATGCGGGCAAGCGCGTGCTGCTGCTGGTCGATTCGCTGACGCGCTTCGCGCGCGCGCAGCGCGAGGTCGGCCTCGCGAGCGGCGAGCCGCCGACGCGGCGCAGCTTCCCGCCCTCGACGTTCGCGGTGCTGCCGCGCCTGCTCGAGCGCGCGGGGCAGGGCGCGCGCGGATCGATCACCGCGCTCTACACGGTGCTCGTCGAAGGCGACGAGGAATCGGACCCGATCGCCGAGGAAGTCCGCTCGATCCTCGACGGCCATATCGTGCTGTCGCGCAAGATCGCGCTCGCGAACCGCTATCCGGCGATCGACGTGCTCGCGAGCCTGTCGCGCGTGATGCCGCTCGTCGCGAGCCGCGCGCACCAGCATGCGGCCGCGCGCGTGCGGGAACTGATCGCGAAGTACCAGGAGATCGAGCTGCTGGTGCAGATCGGCGAATATCGCGAAGGCAGCGACCGGCTCGGCGATCTGGCGCTGCGCGCGCGTGACGCGATCGGTGCGTTCTGCGCGCAGGCGTCGGACGAGGACGTGCGCTTCGACACGCTGCTCGCGAAGTTGACGAAGCTGGCGAACGATCATGTCTGAAGCCGACGACCGCCTCGTGCTCGCGACGCTCGCGCGCCTGAAGCGCGTGCGCGAGATGCGCAGCCAGATCGCGCGTGTCGCGGCCGCGCGCCAGCAGGGCATTGCCGCGCAGAGTCGGCGCGCGCTGGCGGCCGCGCAGGCGCAGCTCGCGCAGCAGGTCGCGGCAAAGGCGGCGATCCAGACGCGCCTCGCCGACGACGTGCGCGAAGCGCGTGCATTGCAGAACGCGGCGGCCGATACGCGCACCTTCGACCGGCATATCGGCACCGCGAACGCGTCGGTGAGCGAGGCCGCGCACGTGCATCGCGGTCACGAGGCAACGCTCGCCGACCTGCAGCGCGCCGCGCGCAAGGCGCAGGCCGCCGAGGACAAGCTGGAGAAAGCCGGCGAGAAGGCGCTGCACGCGCGCGCCGCGCGAGTCGAGCGCGATGCCGACGAAGTCGCGGACGGCTATGCGGTGCGGCGCTTCGCGACGGGCGGTACCTGGGCGGCCGGCGCGGGCGACGCGACCGGTCATGCGTCCACGCCGCCGGAGGCCGCCGCCGCGTTCGAGGCGGCCATGACCGAAGCGGAAACGGGCGCCGACATCGCTGCTGAAACCACCGGCGAAACCGACGCTTCCGCCGCACCCGACGATCCCGCGCCGCCCGCCGCGGAGCGCCGATGCTAGACCCGGCCTCGGGCTTCAACGACGTCGCGGGCATGCTGCGGCCGCTGCTCTACGTGATGCCGCGCCTGTTACCGATCATGTTCGTCGTGCCGGTGTTCAACGAGCAGATCGTCACGGGGCTCGTGCGCAACGGCGTCGCCGTCGTGATCGCCGCGTTCGTCGCGCCGGCGATCGACGCCGCGCAGGTGGCCGCGCTGCCGTTCCTGATGTGGTGCCTGCTCGTCGCGAAGGAGGCGATGGTCGGCATGTTGCTCGCGGGCGCGTTCAGTGCGGTGCTGTTCGCGATCCAGGGTGTCGGCTACCTGATCGATTTCCAGACCGGCAGCGGCAGCGCCGCGTTCTTCGATCCGATGGGCGGGCATGAGGGCGGCCCGACGTCTGGATTCCTGAATTTCGTCGCGATTGCGCTGTTCGTCACCGCGGGCGGGCTGCAGGTGCTCGTGCAGCTGTTCGCGCAGTCGTATGCGTGGTGGCCGATCGGCTCGCTCGGCCCCGATTTCTCGTCGATGCTGCAGACCTTCGTCGTGCGCCAGACCGACACGATCTTCGAATGGATGGTGAAGCTCGCCGCGCCGGTGACGATCGTGCTGGTGCTCGTCGAGCTCGGCATCGGCCTCGTCGGGCGCGCGGTGCCGCAGCTCAACATCTTCGTGTTCTCGCAGCCGCTGAAGAGCGCGCTCGCGCTGCTGATGATGGTGCTGTTCCTGCCGGTGGTGTACGCGTCGCTGCATGCGCTGCTGAGCCCCGACAGCGGGCTGATGGCGCTGCTGCGCGCGCTGTTCGCCGCGCACGGCGGCGGCTGAGCGCGCCGGAGCCGCGATGGCCGAAAAGAACCAGAAGCCGACCGCGAAGCGCCTGCGCGAGGCGCGCGAGAAAGGCGATGTGCCGAAGAGTGCGGAGACGATTTCGTCGGCGTTCTTCGTCGGCGTGTGCGTCGCGCTCGCGGTGGGCATCGGGTCGTTGTTCGCACGCGTGCAGGGGCTGTTCCGGCTCGTGTTCGACGCGGTGGGCGCGTCCGACCCCGCCACGCGGATCGCGGTGCTGATCGACGGCGCCGCGCGCGACTGGGCGACGCTGTCCGCGCAGATCGTCGCGGCCGGGCTGCTCGCGGGCCTGCTGGCGGGCTTCGTGCAGGTCGGCGGCGTGATGGCGTGGAGCCGCCTCGTGCCGCAGCTGTCGCGGCTCAACCCGGCCGAGGGGATGAAGAACCTGTGGTCGCTGCGCAACCTCGTCAATCTCGCGAAGATGCTGCTGAAGACGGCGCTGCTCGTCGCGACGCTCGGCTGGCTGATCGTCGAGTCGCTCGATCCGTCCGTGCAGTCGGGCTTCACGCGGCCGATCTCGATCCTCGCGCTGATCGTGAAGCTGCTGATGCTGCTGTTCGGCTGGGCCGCGCTGATCTACATCGTGATGGCATTGATCGACATCGTGCACCAGCGGCACGAATTCAACCAGAAGATGAAAATGTCGATCGACGAAGTGCGGCGCGAGCACAAGGAGGACGAAGGCGATCCGCACATCGCGGCGAAGCGCCGGCAGCTCGCGCGCGAAGTGCAGTTCGCGTCGCTGTCCGAGCGGATCGGCTATGCGTCGGTGGTCGTCCATTCGTCGCGCGTCGCGGTCGCGCTGTATTACGGCGGGATCGGCACGCTGCCGTGGGTGCTCGCGCGCGGCGAGGGCGACGCGGCCGAGCGGATCGTGCGTGCCGCGCGCGACGAACTGCGCCCGACGCTCGCGAACGTCGGCCTCGCGCAGGCGCTGTACGAGACGACGCCCGAGAACGGCACGATCCAGCCGCAACATTTCCGCGAGGTTGCGCAGTTGCTGAAATGGGCGACCGGCGCGGGCTGACGCGTGCGACGGCGGCCGCTTCGGCATGCCGCCCCTTTTTCCGTTCCGAGCACGTGCGCGGCCACGCGTTCCCGTTCGATATGGCCCCTTGAATGGTCATGCACGCGTGGTGCTTGACGTTATTTTTTTCTGCCTGGTGCGGAAGTTCACCAGTGAATTATTGCTGATTTATTTCTTCGTAATATGGCTCGACCGTCACGCCGGACGGCGGGCCGCGAGGTTGCGCCACGTGTGACGAACATGGTCAACAGGGGCAGACAAATCAATGTGCGGAATCGACGGCTTTCTGAATAGCGTCGCCTTCGATGAGGAGACAGCGCGCGGCACGCTCGCGCGGATGACGGCAAGCCTCGCGCATCGCGGGCCGGACGGGCAGGGGATCTGGGTCGACCCGGAGGCCGGCATCGCGCTCGGCCACCGGCGGCTCGCGATCGTCGACCTGTCGGTGCACGGCCGACAGCCGATGGCATCCGCGTGCGGTCGCTACGTCATGGTCTTCAACGGCGAAATCTACAACCATCGCGAACTGCGCGCGGAACTCGAGCGTGCAGGACGCGCACCGGCGTGGCGCGGCCACTCCGACAGCGAGGTGCTGATCGCGGCGATCGTCGCGTGGGGTGTCGAGGCGACGCTGCGGCGCGCGACCGGCATGTTCGCGTTCGCGCTGTGGAACCGCGCGTCGCGGGTGCTGACGCTCGCACGCGACCGGATCGGCGAGAAGCCGCTCTATTACGGCCGGATCGGCGACGCGCTGGTATTCGCGTCCGAGCTCAAGGCGCTGCGCGGCTATCCGGGCTTCGACGGCACGATCGATCGCGACGCGCTGTGCCTGTACCTGCGCCAGTCGAGCGTGCCCGCGCCTTACACGATCTATCGTGGCATCCACAAGCTGCCGCCGGGCACCTTCATCCAGTTCGAGCATGCGCGCGACACGCCGCGCGTCCGCACGTACTGGACGCTCGAACAGGCCATCGCGGATGGCCGCGCGCAGCCGTTCGAGGGCAGCGCCGACGAAGCGGTCGGCCAGCTCGACACGATCCTGCGCCAGGCGGTCGCACGCCAGATGGAAGCGGACGTGCCGCTCGGCGCATTCCTGTCGGGCGGCGTCGATTCGTCGGCGATCGTCGCGCTGATGCAGGCGCAATCGGCGGCGCCGGTCGACACGTTTACGATCGGCTTCCACGAAGCCGGCTACGACGAAGCCGGTTACGCGAAGGCGGTCGCGCGCCATCTCGGCACGCGCCATACCGAACTCTACGTGACGGCCGACCATGCGCTCGGCGTCGTGCCGAAGCTGCCGTCGATCTATGACGAGCCGTTCTCCGATGCGTCGCAGATTCCGACCTTCCTCGTGTCGGAGCTGACGCGCCGGCACGTGAAGGTGAGCCTGTCCGGCGACGGCGGCGACGAGCTGTTCGGCGGCTATACGCGCTACTTCCTGACGCCGCGCCTGTGGCGCAAGCTGCATCGCGTGCCGGCGGCGGTGCGTGCGCGGATCGCCGCCGCGTTGCATGCGTTGCGGCCCGATCACGCCGACCAGCTCGCGGCCGTCGCGCAGGGTGCGTGGGGCAGCGTGGAGGCGCGCGAATCGGCGACGCGCATCGGCGACCGCCTGCACAAGCTCGGCCACGTGATGACGGCCGAGAGCCGCATCGGGCTGTACCGGCTGCTGATGTCGTCGGTGCATCATCCGGAACGCCTCGCGCTGTCGGGGCACGAACCGCCGACGCCGCTCGACACGGTGTCCGCGTGGCCCGAGCATTTGAGCTTCGCCGAGCAGGCGATGGCGATCGATACGCTCACCTACCTGCCGACCGACATTCTCGCGAAGGTCGATCGCGCGGCGATGGCGGTCAGCCTCGAAACGCGCATGCCGTTCCTCGATCATCACGTCGTCGAATTCGCGTGGCGCGTGCCGGCGGCGGTGCGCTTGCCGGAAGGGCAGTCGAAGGCGCTGCTGCGCCGGCTGCTCGACCGGTACGTGCCGTCCGCGCTGATCGACCGGCCGAAGCAGGGCTTCTGCGCACCCGTCGACCACTGGCTGCGCGGCGCGCTGCGCGACTGGGCCGAGGCGCTGCTGCGGCCGTCGCGGCTGCGCGAGGAGGGCTTTTTCGACGCGGCGGCGGTCGACCGCCTGTGGCGGCAGCACCAGACCGGCCGGATGAACTGGCAGCACCAGCTGTGGACGGTGCTGATGTTCCAGGCATGGCTGGAGCATCAGCGCGCGGGGTGACGCGGCGCCGCGGTCGGCCGACGCGCGGCCGGGCCGCGGTCAGCCGACGATCAGCGGCGTGCCGATCGCGAGGTGGGCCGGATCGGCGGCCACCGCCGGATTGAGCTGCAGGATTTCCCGGAGTGCCGCCGAGTCCTGCTCCGCGCGCGACATCGCCTGCCGGTCCGCGGGCGGGACGTGGGCGGCGTCGAGCAGCGAATCGCGATGCTGGTCGGCGATCACCCACAGCGAATCCCCGTCGACGACGAAATAGCGCGGCGGCTGCGTTGACGGGCTGGCCGACGGCGTCGACGCGGGCGGCGTCGGCGTGGCCGACCCGGACGGCCCGGGTGTCGGCTGCGCGCTCGCGGTCGGCGTGGCCGACGGCGACGGGGCGGACGACGACGCGCCCGGTGACGGCGACGCACTTGGTGACGGCGACGCGCTGCCGCCCGGCGGCGCGACGTTCGACTTCGGCACCGGCTTGCCCTTGTCGTCGAAGAACGTGTAGATCCAGTTGCCGACGTAGATCGCGATCGGCACGAGCACGATCGCGGTCGGAATCCGGCCGGTGATCGCCTTGGTCGCGTTCGGGAAATGTGTGTCGATGCGCGCGAGCGCGAGCAGTGTCGCGGAGGTTGCGCCCGACAGCGCGAGCGGGACGTTCGAATGGATCGTCGCGTGCGCGCCGATGAACGCGCCCGTGTAGCCAGCCGCGACCGACACGACATCCGACGTCGCATCGATCGCGCGCACCAGCCGGCTGCGGCGGTCGAGCGACAGGTTGCGCGTCGCGCCGAGATGGATGGCGGCCGTATAGCCGAGACCGAGCAGCGCGCCGACGCCGCCGAGCACCGGCACGATCGACGGATCCGTGAACAGGTTGTGGATCGCGGTCTCGCCGATCCCGACGTAGCCGGCCAGCGCCGCCGAGCGCCCGAGCTTGCCGAAGAAGCGGCGCGGGTTGCCGTGGTGCATCTGCTGGATCGACGTGCCGCCGAGCACGCCCTGCATCTGCGCGATCATGTCGTTCGCGATCATCTTCGTATAGGTGACCACGTCGTCCGCCGGCACTTTCTGCTTCTCGTGCAGCACGATCAGCTGGTTCACCTTGGCGCGCGCCTCGCTGGCCAGCAGCCTGAGCGACGCGCCGCGCGTGTCGCGGTCCATCTCGTGCGCGGCGAGCTGGCTGTCGAGCCCGCGCACGAAGCGATCGAGCACGCGCCGGAACAGCCGCGGATCGCCATCCTGCAGCGCCCGCACGGAATCCTGGTGCAGGGCCTGCACGAGACGGCCGGTGCGCGCGCCGACGAACATCGCGTTGCTCGTCTGCTTGAACTCGGGCGACGCGAGGCCGAACTGGTGCGCGCCGAAGCCGACCCCGAAGCCCACGCCGACGCCGGCCAGCATCGACAGCACGTTTTCCCGCGTGAACCACGACCGCAGCCGGCCCGCCTGCTGCAGCCGCAGCGCGTTCAGTTCCGCATGCGCGGCCTGCTCGGGCGTCAGCGGCGGTTCGGCTGGCGCGGCGGGGGCCGGCCGGTTCGACTGGCTGCTGACGAGGCGGCTGTCGCTGAGCGGCTTCGCGTCGTCGACCAGCAGCTCGGGCCGTTGCACGACCTCGCGCCAGTCGGGTTGCGACGAGAAGGGGCGCCTGCCGATGGTCCGGCTCTGCTGCGGCTTGTCGAGCTTGCTGCCGACGTCGCGTTGCCAGTCTTCGGTAAAGCGCCGCACCTTCGAGTTCGGCTTCGGCGCGTTGTTCGGGTCCGCTTGCCATGCCCGCGTCGCGTAGTCGGCGACCGCGTAGCGCGCGCGATTCAGCAGCTTCGTCGTGTTGCCTTCGTACAGGCGGCTGACGAGCGAGCCGATCTCGTCGGGCGTCATCCCGCTGTCGCGGCCGATCCGGTCGATCTCGGCGAGCAGCAGCTGGTGCTGTTCGACCAGCGTGTCGGGATCGACGCGCTCGAAGACGCGGGTCAGCGCGTCGCCGCCATGGATCCGCTCGAACGCGGCGTGGTTGCGCTTGCCCGCGTGCGGGCCGGCTCGCTCGACGAGCATCTTCGCGAGCGCGCTCGTCAGGTCCTGGTTGGCGATGAAGTCGGCGCCGTGCGTCGCGTACGACAGCCCGACGTGCACCCAGTTCAGCGCCGGCCGGTCGAGCAGGGCGTTCACGAGTTCGACGTGACCGGCGCCCGGCACCGGCTCCGGCACGGCATCCCAGCCGTGGAACGTCACCATCACGTGCGTCGCGGGTTCGCGCTGATGTTCGTTCGCCCACTTCTCGAGCAGCGACGCGAGCCGCACGTAGTCGTGATACCCGTCGTTCGTGCCGGCCTGGTAGCGCTCGTCGGTACGCGATACCAGCGCACGGGCCGACGCGGTTTCCAGCCGCAGCAGGAAGCCGCCTTCGGCCGCGGCGTCGAGCCACGCGTGCAGGTTCTGCTCGGTCAGCTCGTCGAGATGCACGACGTGGCCGTTCTCGCCGGTGATCGTCGCATCGGTGTAGTCCAGCTTCGCGCGCGTCTGGTCGCCGAGCCGCTTCACGTCGTCGACGAAATCCTGGTCGTGCTTCTTGCCCTGGGCCGCCGCGAGCGTATGCGGATCGAGGACGAGCGTGACGACCGCGCCCGCCGCGCCGTTGCGGCGGAGCTGGGCCAGGAACGTCTTCGGATCGTCGGACAGCCGGTACGCACGGCTCATCGGTGCGACACGATACTGCACGTCGCGGCTCGACCGGAAAAACGCGCGCATGATCTGCCGGTCGGTCGCGGCGGCCGCGCTCAGCCTGCGCTGCATGTCCTTCCAGCGCGGCACCGGCGCATAGCGCGCGCCGCCGGTCGCATAGTCGCGTGCGATGCCCAGCCATTTGCCGAGCCAGTTCAGTGCCTTCGCGTCGGCCATCATCACCGGCGGCGCGGTGTCGCCCGGCGTGTCCTCCAGTTCGAGCGGGCCGGCGCGCCGGTTGCCTTCGCGCGCGATGACCGCCTTGAGCCGCGCGACGTGCGCGAGCGGATCGGGCATGCCGCCGTCGCCGTAGTGCCGCTTCCATTCGATCAGCGTCGAACTGACGAGCGCCGGCTGGTACGGCTTGATCTCGAGCACCGGATGCTCGGGCAGGGGCGCGTTGCGCCTGCGTGCGGCTTCGATCTCGCGGTCGATGCCCCGCTGCGTGGCGTTGCGTTCGCGTATGGCCGCGGCTTTTTCCTGCCTGGCCCATTTGCGCAGCGTGTCGACCAGGTTGCGGCTCGACGCGCCCTGCAGCTTCGTGAGGCGTGCGATCTGCTTGTTCAGCGCGTCCACGCGCGTGCCGGCCGCATAGGTGTCGACGCCGTCCGGCTTGAGTTCGGTGAGCAGCAGATGGACGTCGGCGCCGTAGGGCCCGCGGCCGATCGGCGACGCGTCGAGCGGCACGCCGGCCCCGCTCGTGTCGCGCCAGTCGTCGTGCCAGAGCAGGTTGCCGGCGGCGTCGGGCACGAGCACGCCGTCGGGGGCGTCGAGCTGGTGCGCGATCGCTTGGCCGTTGTGGTACACGTAGACGCGGTGCGTGTCGGGGGCCAGCATGCCGTGCTCGGCGAGGGTCAGCAGATGCACGGCGTTCGGGCCGCTGAAGTCGAGCGCGTGATTCGCGCCGGCGGGCAGCATGTGCGCTTCGACCAGCGCGTCGCGCAGCGTCGGGCGGGACGGGGCGGGCTGCGCATGGGGCGCCGCCGATCCCGACGGCAGGGCGCCCGGCGTCGCCTGCGGCTTCAGCAGCGCGGCGGCGCGGGCGCGCGTCAGCAGCGCGACGCGGTGGCTCGCGTCGAGGGTCCACGCGATCGTGGTCTGGCTGACATAGCGCGGGCGCAGGCGCGACGGCAGGCGGTCGGCCTTTTCCTTCGGCGCCTTGACCGGATCGAAGCGGCCGATGCGCGCCATCATGTCGGCACCGATCTCCGTCGCGATGAACGAGACGCCACGCTGGCGGGCGCGCGACAGCGGAATCCGGTGGCGCGGGCCGCCCGGACGCATCCGCGCATTCACGCGGCGCTGGAACGCGTCGTCGAGCGTGCGTGGCGTGACGCGGGTGCCGTCGAGCGGCGCTTTTGCTTCGTAGTACCACACCCCGCTGTTCGGATCGCGCGTCGCATGGCCGAGGATCTCGCCGGTTTTCCGGTCGACCGCATAGATCGTATCGACGTTGCGCGCGTTCGCGATCGCCTTGTTGGCGTTCGAATAGTGCTTGACCGAGCCGAGCGCATTGATCGCGTCCGCGAGCCCGTCGTCGACGCGGCCCGCATGGGCGAGCTCGATCGTGTCGCCGTCGTGCGCCGGCTCGATCTTCGACGGACCGCCCAGGCGCTTCAATTCGGCGAGCGGCACCTTCGATACGTAGAAATCGAAGTCGAGTCGTGCTGCCGCGGCCTCGTTGCGATTCCGCGCATCGAGCGCGAGCGACAGCGCATCGTCGAGTGTCTTCCGGCCCGCGCGTTTGAGCGACCGGTCGGCATGGGTGATCTTGATCGCGCCGTTCGCATCGACCTGCGCCTCGGCGACGAACTTCGGCGGCGAGCCGGCGCTCGGCGTGCCGGCACGGGAGATCAGCACGTAGGTGCTGCGCCCGGTTTCCCGGACGAGGTGGCGCAGTTCCGGCAGGCTGTTGCCTTCGACGCGCGTCAAGGTGCGCAACCCGCGTTCGTCGAGCCAGGCGCGTGCGAGCTTCATCTTTGCGCTTTCGCGTGCGCGCCCGCCGCCGGCGGCGCCTGACGCACCCGATGCGCGGTTGCCGGCCCCCGGCGCGGCAAGCTTCGGCAGTCGCGCGTCGCCGGTCAGCGCGCGCGCCTGCTCGGCGTACAGCACGCGATAGGTCGGATTGCCGGGCAGCGACGTGCGCGTGTCGCCGAACTGGTCCGCGAGGGCCTGCAGCGCGGCCGGGTCGCCGCTCTCGTACGCGTGGCGCGCGGCGCGCGCGAGTGCGTCCGGCAGCTGCACGTGGGCCGCGATGTCGCCGCCGCCCGCCGCGAGGATCTCGTCGCGTACGCGGTATGCGTTGACCTGCGCGCGCGCCTCCGCGAGCAGCAGGCTGCGCACGTACGCTTCGGGGCTCGTGTGATCGAGGCCGAGCGCATTGGTCGAGATGTCGACGCTATGCTGCGCCTCGTGCGCGAGCGCGAACACCAGCGTGCCGGCACGCCGCGTGTTGCCGTCGAGGACGATCACGCGCCGTTCGGCGTCGACGGACTGGCCTGCGCCGCGCGCGCCGAGCTTCACTGTCCAGCCGTCCTGCTTCGCGAGCCGCATCTGCGCCATCAGCGTCGGCGAACGCGACGCGAGCGCGTGCGCGCGCATGCGCAGCACGACGCCGCGGAAGGTCGTGACGACGCGCTCGATGACGCCGCGCCGCGGCGCGTAGGCGCCGTGCTCGGTCATCTCCGGGTGCGCGAGACGGATGCGCCCGGTCTGGAGTCCATAATGAATCTTCGCGGCGACGTCGTCGATCCGTTCGAGTACGCTGCCGTCCGGGTCGGCCTCGTGCATGACCTCGCCGGGGTCGTGCAGCATCACCTCGCCGGTGCGGCCGAACAGCACCTGGAAGTCGTACAGCAGATGGTGCTGCGCGGTGACGCGGCGAATCTTGCCGAGATCGGCCAGGCCGTCGTGCGACACCACGCTTGGCAGGCCGAGGTCGAATTCGACGTCGACACTGCTCAGCTGGGCGGACGGCTTCAGTACGACGCCGATGCGATTGGCGACCGTGAATGGCCCGTCGGTCGTGCTGGTCGGCAGCTTGTAGGTTTCCTTGAGTTCGCGCAGCCCGGCCTGTTCGAGGGCGACCGCTTCGTACGCGTTGACGAGGCCCCGGGGCGTGCCGTTGCGATAGATGCCGACGGCCTGTCCGGCGCCGCCGTCGAACACGGTCTTGTCCGCGCCGGAACCGAGCACCGGGCCGAGGTAATCCGCCGGGTCGACGACGCGCGACGGGTCGCCGGTGACATGCAGGCGATCGCGTGCCGTGTCGACCGACAGCTCGCCGAGCGACGGCTGGCGATAGGCGGCCGGCGTGTAGCGGTTCAGGCCGGACAGGTCGGTCAGCGCGCCGGCTTCGCCGACGGCATCCGGACGCGCCGCGTAGATCGTGCGTTGCCACAGGTTCGCGAGTTGCGCGGCCGCGCCTTCGTTCGCGTGGCGCGCCGACAGGATCGTCGTATATCCCGGGTCGGGCGGCGGCGGATTGAGCAGCGTGAACGTGTGCGGATCGACCGGCCGCCCGTCGGGGCCGAGCAGCGTGCCGCCACGCAGCGATTCGGCCGGCACGATGGCGATCTGGTTGCGCGGATCGAGCCGGATGGGCTCGTCGCTGCGCAGGAACGACAGCGTGTCGAGCGCGGGCGGGCCGCCCGCGCCGAACGGCGACGCATTGCGCTCCACATGGTCGTTCGTCCACGCGACGCGCTGCGCCTGGATCTCGCGCATCGAGCGCGGCGCGTCGCCGGCCGCCGGTGCGTCCTGCGGCGCCGGCATCGTGCGGGCCGCCTGCGCCGCGCCGCGATCGAAGGCGTCGCCGTAGAACGCGTCGTAGTGCTGCCCGTGCGCGCCCGACACCGGCGAACGCGCGAATGCGTCGGCCAGCGTCGCGACGGTGCCCGCGTAGTCGTGCGACGGCTGCCACGCATCGGCGACCGCCTGGATCGCGTCGGGCAGCTTGACGTGCGCGGCGATGTCGACGCCGCTCTTCATCTGGATTTCGTAGCGCGCCTCGAACGCATTGAGCTGCGCGCGCGCCTCCGCTTCGAGCGCCTTGCGCGTGAAGCGGCGCCGGCCGCTGTAGTCGAGCCCGAGCGAGCCGTCGATCGCCTCGACCGCATGCTTGGCTTCGTGCGCGAGCGTGTAGGTCATCGATTCGGGGTGCGTGAGCGCGCCGTCGATCGTGACGCGCTTCTTGCCGGCATCGATCCGGCTGCCGCCGCCGCGCTTGCCGACCCGCACGCGCCAGCCGTTGTCGTCGAGCATGCGCAGTTGCTGCGCGAGCGTGCCCGACTGTTGCGCGAGCGCACTGACCTCGTTCGGCAGCGGCGCGCCGCCGAACCGCATCTGCAGCCGGGCGACGAGCCCGGGCTTGTCGCCGGACGGCGCGACCTCGGTCGTTTCCGGGTGCGCGAGCGTGACGTCGCCGCGTTCGACGCCGCGCTCGAGGAGTTGCAACTGGTCGTCGACGCGGTCGTGCGTGCCGCGGTAGCCGTCGTTGCCGGTTTCGATCCGGCCCGGGTCCGTCATCAGCAGGCGGCCGTCGTGATAGATACCCTGGACGTCGAAGTACAGGCGATTCTCCGCGATGAGCGTCTTGAGCGCCCGCAGTTGGTCGAGCGTCCCGGCTTTCAGCGTCGACGGCAGCACGCCGCGCTCGACATCCTGCGTATGCAGCGCACCGCGCGGCTGGTACAGCACCGCGACGCGATTCGCGTGCGAGAACGGGCCGTCCATCGACACGGTCGGCAGATCGAAGCGGCCGCGCAGCAGCGCAAGGCCGGCCTGCTCGTTGAGCGCCGCGTTGCGCTGCTGGCTGCGCGTGCTGGTCAGGTCCTCGTACAGGCCGAGCACCGCGCCGCGGCCGAGCGCAAAGCCGCCTTTCTCGTTGCCGAACGCGATCAGCGCGCCGAGATGCTCGGCGAGATCGACCGGCTTGCCGGTATCGGCATGGAACACGGTTGTGCCGTCCGCGCGCAGCGGACCGAGATCGACTTCGGGGTGCGGCGCGGGGTCGTAGCGCAGGTAGCCGCTCGTCGCGCGCAGCGTGCCGTCGGCCGCGAGCGCGTCGCGCGGCGCGACGAACACCGGCCGGTTCCACACGTTCGCGAGTTCGGGCGCGAGCTTCGCGTCCGCCTGCTCGGCGATCAGCACGATCGGTTCCGCCATGTCGGCCGGCGCGCGAAACGCGTAGCGGGCATCGAGCGCGAGTTCGTGCCCGCCGACCGGTACGCCGTCGCGCGTCGCGAACGCGCCGCCCGCACGGTCGTTGCGCACGACGTACAGCGTGCGGCCGCCGTACTCGTGCTGCTCGACGAGCGGCCGGCGCGACGCCAGCGTCACGTCGGCGTCGCGCGCGACGAAGCCGGGCGACAGCGGCGACGTCTCGAGCGCGTTGAGGATCGTCCACGCGACCCGCTCGCGGAACGTCAGCGGCTTGAGTGCGCCGCCCGCGCCGGACTCGGCCGGATCGGCGACGCGCCGGTAGTTGATCGTGCGCGCGTCGCCGCTGCGGCGGTCCGCATTCGACGCGAGCCGGGCCTCGTGGTCGTTCTCGGCGGCGCGTTCGCGCACGTCGGCCGACGTGCGGCGCGTTTGCGCGGTTGCTCGCGAGGTCGCGGCCGCCGGCTCGTCGGCGGTGGCCGCCGCGCCGGCCGCATCGGTCGCGCGTGCGGCGACGGGGGTCGTGCGGCCCGTTTCGTCGGGCGGCTGCGCGTCGCCTTGCGACGGCGCGACCGGCGTCGTGGCAGGGCGGGGCTGTGCGATGTCGTGCGCGTACTTGAGCTCGATGCCGTCGGACAGGCTGAGTCCGCCGTGTTCGTCGGCCGAGATGCGCGCATCCGTCTCGTACCGGTTGAAGCGCGTCAGCGTCAGGCCCTTCACGCGTTCGCCGAGCGTGATCGTGCCGTCCTGGTCGAGAAACGCGGTCGATTCGGTCCTGCCGCGCGCGCCGGTGTTGACGTCGTTGCCGCGGTTGAGCACGCGGATCGGCACGCCGTCGTAGGTGAGGATCTTGTTGCCGACCATCAACGTGCCGTCTTTCGCGACGGTGATCGAGCGGCCGTCGAGCGTCGCCTGCTGGCGGCCGACACGCAGCGTATCGAGGGCCGCGTACTTGTCCTTGCCGACCGTCACGCGCTGGTCGCCGATCGAGACGGCCTGGTTGCCGAGGTCGCGCGCGCCGAAGCTGCCGGTGCGGCGCACGATGCCGGTCGACAGCGCCTTGATCCGCTGCGGGCCCGCCGCGAGCCCCGCGTTGAGCAGGAACGACGTCGCGTCGCCGGACAGCCGGTCGGTGTGGCCGGTCGCGAGGTCGTAGCCGAACTGGCCGGCCGCGTCGGCCGCGCCGCCGTAGGCGGAGGCTTTCGTCGCGAATTGCGTGCCGCTCTTCACGCGCGACGCGAATTGCTCCGCATCGCCGCCGAAGCGCTGCACGAGCTTTTCGGCCGTGGTGGTGCGGCTCGCGAACGACAGCGCTTCGCCGAACTTGCCGACGCCGAGCGGCACGAGGTTCAGGTAGTCCGCGCGGGCGCCCGCATCGAGCGGGTTGATCGTGCGGTCGTGCTCCATCCGGTTGGCGAGGTCGTAGCCCGAGTTCACGACGGCCGCCGTCGCGGACGTATACATCAGCCCCGTGCCGACCGCGTTGAGCGCGATGCCGAGCGGGGCGCCGAACACCGTGGCGTCGAGCAGGCCGCCGCCCACTTCGAGCGCGAGGCCGCCGATCAGCATGCCGAGGTTCACGTCGCCGGCGCCGAGCGTATGCATCACGCTTTCCCACCAGCTGTCGTCGTGCGCGCTGTTGTGACGGTCGATCTGCGCGACGCCGTTCGCGTCGTAGCCGGTAGCGATGTCGAGCGTGCCGTTCGACGACAGCTGGTTGTCGTCGAGGAAATTGCCGATGTCCGAATACTTCGAGCCCTGGTCGTCGACGTAGTGCGTGTCGCCGTTCGCGTTCGTGACCTTGAAGATCGCGCTCGTCATCAGGCCGGCGTCCTTCGACGCGTAGACGATCGGCATCACGTTGACGCGCGTGCCCGCGCCGCCGCCCACCTTCAGCAGCTCGTTGCGTACCTTGTCGATCGACTCGAGTTTCTTGCCGTCGGTGAACTGCGCGGCATGCGGATCGCTGGACGTGCTGTCCGGCGACAGCCCGATCGCGACGCCGACGAGGTTGCGCTGCTGCGTGTCGTCGAGCTTCCCGAAGTCGATCGTCGCACCGTGCTGCGTGGCTTCGCCGGCCTTGTCGAGCAGCGATTGCGACAGCTCGCCGCGGTGTGCGCCGAAGAAGTCGGACAGCGCTTTCGCGTAGTCCTTCTGGTCGGATTCCGTCTTCGGGTTGCGCAGCCGCTCGTCGAGATGCGCGTCGAATTCGTTGAACAGCACCTGCTGATGCAGCGTTTCGCCGAGCATCTGGTCTTGCTGGACGTCGCGGGTCGCCTGGTCGAGGGCCGCGCGCGCATCGGTCAGCTGTTGCGCGTACGGATTCACGATGAACGGGACGGGCGCGGTCAGCGGGATGTTCTTCGGCGTGCTGTCGGGTTTCGTCACCGCCAGCACGCTCGGCGTCGGGCCGACGCCGTGATCGCGGTTCCACTGATCGTACTGGGCCTGCAACCCGTCGACCTTGATCTGCAGATCCGACTGCTTCGCCTGCGCGTCGGCGAGCGCCTGCTTCGTCGCGCGCTCGTTGACGGTCGCCGTCATCCGGTCGTCGGCCTGATGCAGTGCCGACGCGATCGTCTTCAGCCCCTTGATCTCGAGCGGCGTCGGATCGTTCACAAGACACATCGTGCGGTGGTCGTACTGGTCCTGCACGCCGGCGGCGACGTCGTCATAGTGGATCGCGAGCGCGTTGCCGTACGCGGCGACGTAGCCGTCGTGCGCGAGGCTCGCGGCATCCTTGGCCTTCGACAGTTGCGCGGCCGCGTCGTCGACGCCGAGGTCGGCGCGCGGATCCACGAGTTTCACGCCAGGATGGTCGTGGCGCCATTGCGTCGCGCTTTTCTGCGTGGCGTCGTAATTCGCCTGCTGCTCGGTGACCTGGCGATTCGCATACAGCATCTGCAGGTAGCCGCCGCTCACGCGCGCACTCGCCTGGGCGTGGTTCAGCAGGTTCCGCTGCGCATCGACCGTCGTGCTCATCACGGTCGGGCCGTACTTGCCGGACACCGTGTTGTACGTGATCTGGACGTCGGCGAGATTCGCCGCGTCGGTCGCGGCGTTCAGGCAAGCGTTCGCATAGTTGGCGTCGTCGGCCGCGCCGGCCAGCGCCTTCTGCGCGTCGTCCGGATTCATCGCCGCCGGCGCGTCGATCATGCGGCCGAGCGGCGCGAGCTGGTCGTTGACGCGCGCGATGCCGGCATCCATCGCGTCCGAATAGTCGCCGTTGGACGCATACGACTGCAATTGCGCGAGGGCGAGGTTCGAGTTCGCGATGTCGGCGTTGTGGCGCGCCTTCGCTTCGGACAGCTTCGCATCCGCGCGCTGCCACGTGTCGTAAGCCTGTTTCTGCTGCGGCGTCCAGGTGTCCTGCGACGCCTTCGTCGGATCGTCGCCGATGCCGGGCACGGCGGCCTTCAGCTTGTCGAGCGCGTCATTTGCGTTCGCCTGCGCGGAGCCGGCCTGCTTCGGGTCGAGCGCGGCGTTGTCGTGATCGGCCTGTTGCGCATACGCGATCATGTAGCCGGCGTCGGTCGTGACGTCGAGCTCCTTCTCCGCCTTGGCGGTGGCCGTGTGCGCCTGGTCGTACGCGGTGCGGGCCTGGTCGATCGCGGCCTGCGACGATTGCGGATCGTTCTGCGCGGCGGTGAGCGCCGTCTGCTTGCCCTGTTCGTCCTTCAGCGCGTCGTCGAACTTCGTCTGCGCCCCCTGGATCGCGGTCTGCGCGGCCTTCGTGAGCGGATCGTCGACCGTGATGTCCGGCGCGGTGGGCCGGTATTGCGCGGCGAGGCTCTGGATCAGCGACGTCGCGGACGAGATTTCGGCATTGGTCGGCTTCGACGGATCGCTGTCGGGCGTGACCTGCACGGTGAGCGGCGGGGCCGGCGGCGCGGTGGCCTGCTGTTTCGACGGGTCGCTCGACTGCTGGGCGGCCTGGCTCGCCGCCTTCGCGCGTTCGGCTTCGAGCGTACGCTCGAGGAACGCCATCCAGTTGACGCCCATCCCGACGCCGTCGATGTCCAGCATGAAAGTCTCCTGTCAGGCTGCCGTGGCGTGCGGGTGCATGCGACCCGGCGCCCGGCACTTGCCGCCGATTCGAGTGTACGGACCGGGGCGCGCACCGCGCGGCGCCAGTTTCGTAGCAGTGCGATGCGTGCGGCGCGCACGGCGCCTGACGGCTACGAAATGCGCATCGACGGGGCCGGCGTGTTGCACCGCACCGTTACTCGTCGAGACACTTCACGCACAGCCGCTTCGCCTGACTGGCCGCGAGCCCGCGGCACATCATCACGACCGGGCGGGCGTGGCACGACGGCGCGTCGGCGGACGCGGCGGGCGACGGCAGCCGGCGCGCCCGCTCGGGCGGCGTGGTCGCGGCCGCGTCCATGCGCCGCTGGCGCGCGGGCGGCGGCGTGTCGCTGACGACGGGAATCGGCCCGACGCCGCCTTCGCGCGCGTTGCGCTGCGCACTGGCGACGACGCGGCTCACGTAGCCGCTCGAGAAGCCGGTCGTGAAGTTGCCGCTGTAGTAGCACGACAGCGCCGCGCGCAACGCGGCCTGCGTGGCGCGACCGGTGCCCGACGAGCGCGCGAAGCATTCGGTCAGGATCGCGCCGCCGGCCCGCAGGTTGCGGCACGGTTCGAACATCGTCGCTTCATCGAGCCCGTATTTCGTGAAATTGCGCTCGTTCACCTGCGCAAGGCCGACGCTGTAGCTGAAGCCGCGCGCCGCGAGGTCGCGCGCGGTCGCCCGCGCTTCGTCGAGCGATGCGGGCTGGCGCGCCAGATGGCCGCCGACCACGCCGATCGCATACGGATTGAAGCCCGACTCGGTACGCACGAGCGCGGCGAGCGTGTCGGGATCGACGTTCGGCGCGCATGCGCGTGCGAGCGTTGCGAAGCCGGTACCGACGCCTGCGGCCTGCGCGCGGCGCACCGGCAGGCACGAGAGGGCGAGCGCGGCCAGCGCGCACAGGCAGGCGGCGGCGGTTCGCAGGCGGTGCGCGCTCATCCCGCGCCCGCCACCCGGTACGACATCACGAGGCCGTGCACGAGCAGCGACCAGCCGTCGAGCGCGACGAACAGCAGCAGCTTGAACGGCACCGAGATCGTGGTCGGCGAGATCATCTGCATGCCGAGCGCGAGCAGGATGTTCGCGACCAGCAGGTCGACGACGATGAACACGATATAGATCACGAAGCCGATCTGGAACGCCTTCGTCAGCTCGGCGAGCGTGAAGCTCGGCACCAGCACCAGCAGGTCGTCGTCCTTGATGCCGTCCGCGCGGTTCTTCGGCCACACCGAGGTCGCGGTGCGCACGAAGAATTCGCGATCGCGCTGCCGCGTGTGCGACACGAGGAACTCCTTGATGGGCGGCAGCGCGGCATCGGCGAGCGCGCCGACGTCGGCCGTCGACAACTGTCCCGACGCATCGAAGTGGCGCGCCTGCAGCGCGTCGCGGATCGACATCCCGACGGGCGCCATGATGAACAGCGACAGGATCAGCGCGATGCCGTTCAGCACGAGGTTCGGCGGCACCTGCTGGATCCCGAGCGCGGAGCGCAACAGGCCGAGCACGACCACGAGCTTCGTGTAGCTCGTGACCATCAGCGCCGCGAACGGCGCGATGCCGAGCGCGGCGATCACCGCGATCAGCGCGACCGGATTCGGCAGGTTGCCCATCGTTCAGCGCTCGCGCGGCGCGGGCTGGGTCAGCGTGACGACCCGCACGCCGAGCTTCTGGCCGACCGCGATCAGGTGCCCCGTGCCGATCAGCATCCCGTTCGCGACGAGATGGATCACGCTCTGGTTGATCCCTTGCTGCAGCTCGATCACGGCGCCGGGCTGCAGCGCGCTCAGTTCGCCGAGCGGCATCGACGTGGGCGGCAGCTCGAAGCGCAGGTCGACCGCGAGGCCGTCGAGCGGACGCGGCGCGTCGGCAGGCGGCGCGTCGTGCGTCGTCGCGGACGCGATGTCGGTGCGGGTCGGTTCCAAAGGCATCTCCCTGATTCGTTCGACGGTCAGCCGGTTGCCCGACGGCCGTCCGGTAATCTCCCACGCCGGCGCGGCAGGCAGCCGCGCGACGCACAGCAGGTTCTGCTCGTGCGCTTGCCAGCGCTCGATCGCGATGATGTCGCCGGCGACGACGTCGGCCAGCTCGGCCGTCGTCAGCTCGGTCCGGCCGATCTCGAACACGAGCGGCACGGGCAGGTTCGCGTAGGCCGCGCGCGCGTCGGCCGGGGCGGCCGGCGCAGCCGCGAAGAACACGGCGAGCGCATCCGGCGTGTCGAACAGCAGCGCGCCATGGCAGCGCCAGGCGGCGTCGGCGCGCCGCAGCTCGAAGCGCAGCGCCGCCGGCGACGCGCGCCAGGCGGGCACGCTGTCGGGCGGCGGCAGCAGTTCCACGCGCTGCCGCGTCGCGGCCTGCAGCACGGTCGCGAGCGGCGCGCACAGATCGGCGAGCAGCGCCGCGCGAATCACGGCCGGCACGGCCGGATCGGCCGCGTCACCCAGCCATGCGGCTTCCGCGACCGGGTCGATCCACAGCGTGCCGGCGGCCGGGCCGACGACGAAGCGGTACGCGTGCGCATCGGCGGCCGGCTCGGCGTCGACGCGCCAGCGCACGTCGTACGCGTGCTCGCCGAGCGTGACCGGAATGGCGCCGGTCGCGCAGTAGGCGTGCGACAGCCCGCGCGCGGCGGCAGCGGACAGGCGCGGCAGGTAGGGCGACGCGTCGAGCGCGACCGCGGCGGTGGCCGGCCCTGCGGCGGGCGGCGCGCAAGCGTCGGGTATCGCCCGGTTCGCGGCATCGCCGGCGTCGGCATTCGTCAGGAACAGCGCAGGCACGGCGGGATCGGGGCGGATTCGGCGTTGGTTCGACGGGTTGTTCTGGGGCCGGTGGCGCTCGGGGCGCGCGGCTGCTGCGTCGATTGTAGGGACGGCCATGGCCGTGTGCCGCGCCGGAATCCGTAGTCGCGCGCATCGCGGCACGCGCGCCGAAGCGGGGCGCTACGAAGCGTGACGCAGCGGGCAGGCCGCGGCCGCCGCTCAAAAGCGACCGCCGCCCGGAGGCGGCGGTCGGGTCGCGACTGGCTGGCGGGCCGGGCGGCGTGCAGGCCGCGCCCGACGGGCGGGGCCGCGAGGCGCTGCGGATCGCCGCAGCGCGGTGGGGGGCGCCGGCGCGCCACGTGCGGGCGGCGCGCGGGAAGCGTCAGGCGTAGTCGGCGGCCATTACGGCCTGCGGTGCCACGCGCAGGATCGGCGCGGCTTCGTGGCGCTCGACGTGCGTCATCGCCGCACCGAACAGCACCAGGCGATAGCCGACCGCGTAGATCGGGATGATCCGCAGGTTCTTGTCGTGATCGAGCTGCAGCTTCGAACGGATACGCGAGATATGGGTGTCGAGCGTGCGCGACGACACGCCGAGCTCACGGCCCCACACGGCTTCCTGGATTGCCTGCCGCGGCACGATCTTGTTCATGTTGTCGAGCAGGAATTCGACGACGTCGAATTCACGCGGCGTGACATCAATGATCTTGTTGTCGATTTCGATCGTGCGGCGCACGAAGTTGATTTTTATGTCGTCGATGTACAGGTATTTGCAATCCATGGTGGCCCTCGCATGTCCTTAAAGGAGTGTTTGCGGGTCCTGTGCTGCAACTTCCGGGCCAGGGAGAGGATCGTCGGGGATCGACAGCGTGCGGCACCCGTGCAGGCGGCGCGGCAGCCTTGAATTTAAAAGAATTTTTAACGGGAGGCGCGGGGGCGGAGAGAAAAGGGGGCGGGACAACCGTGAAGGATTGTTACGTAGCATCGGCGGGCGACGTTACGGGCGTTACGTCCGACGTAACGTGTGGGGCGCGGCGGGGAGTCGGGGCCGGCGGAGCGTCGTTGCGGCCGAATGGCGAACCCGACATCGAACCCTACATGGGTCGATTGATTTTCTATACGAATCAATGTGTTATAGGTGATTTCTTGCCGACATCGAACCCTACATTGCCAGCCTCCTGAATAAAAAAAAACGCCGGCCGCAAGGCGTTTCCGCCCCGCGGCCGGCGTTCCGGCCCATCCTCAAGCCTTCGCGCTATCCGCCGAATCGAACGGCAGCACGTAATGCCGCTTGCCCGTCGCCGCGAAGATCGCGTTCGCGACCGCCGGCCCGATCGGCGCGACGCCCGGCTCGCCGACCCCGGTCGGGGCTTCGGCCGACGGCACGATATGCACTTCGACCTTCGGCATCTCGGCCATCCGCAGCACGTGGTAGCCGTCGAAGTTGCGCTGCTCGACCTGGCCGTCCTTCAGCGTGATCGCGCTGTGCATCGCCGCGCCGAGCCCGAAGCCGATGCCGCCCTCCATCTGCGCGGCGACGATGTCGGGATTGATCGCGATCCCGCAATCGACCGCGCACACCACGCGCTCGACCTTCACCTTGCCGTCCGCGTCGACCGACACCTCGGCGACCTGCGCGACATAGCTCTTGAACGCCTCGGCGACCGCGATCCCGCGCCCGCGGCCCTTCGGCAGCGGCTTGGCCGGATCCCAGCCGGCCTTCTGCGCGGCCAGGTCCAGCACTGCGCGCATGCGCGGCTCCTTCGCGAGCAGGTCGCGGCGGAACGCGTACGGATCCTTGCCCGCCGTGTGCGCGGCTTCGTCGATGAACGCCTCGACCGCGTACGCCGTGTGCGAGCTGCCGACCACGCGCCACCACAGCACGGGCAGGCCGACCTTGGTGGTGGTGAGTTCGACCGACACGTTCGGCACCGCGTACGGCAGGTTCGCCGCGCCCTCGACCGAGGTGGCGTCGACGCCGTTCTTCACCATGAACGCCTCGAACGGCGTGCCGGCGAGGATCGACTGGCCGACGATCCGGTGGCGCCAGCCGACCAGCTTGCCGTCCGCGGTCAGCCCCGCGTCGAGCTTGTGGAAGTACATCGGCCGGTAGAAGCCGCCCTGAATGTCGTCCTCGCGCGTCCACTGCAGCTTGACGGGCTTGCCGTCCGCGCCGAGCGCCTTGGCGATCGACACGGCCTCGACCACGTAGTCCGACCACGCGTTCGCGCGCCGGCCGAAGCTGCCGCCCGCGTACAGCGTGTGGATCTGTACCTGCTCGGGCTTCAGGCCCGCCGTCCGGGCCGCGTTGGCCTGGTCGACCGTCTGGAACTGGTCGCCGGCCCAGATCTCGCAGCTGTTCGCCGTCAGCTTGACGACCGCGTCGAGCGGCTCCATCGGCGCATGCGCGAGATACGGGAATTCGTACGTCGCGCTGATCTTGCGCGCGGCACCCGCGATCGCTGCATCGGCATCGCCGTCCTTGCGCGCCGACGTGCCCGGCTTGTCGGCGAGCTGCCGGTATTCGCGCATGATCTCGTCCGAGCCGCGCTTTTCGGCGTTCGTTTCGTCCCATTCGATCTTCAGCGCGTCGCGGCCCTGTTTCGCGGCCCAGAAGCCGGTGCCGACGACGGCGACGCCACCCGGCACCTGCACGACCGACACGACGCCCGGCACGGCCTTGGCCGCCGTCGCGTCGAACGATTTCACCTTCGCGCCGAAGCGGGGCGGGCGCTGCAGCAGCGCGACGCGCATGCCGGGGACGGTGGTGTCGAGCGTGAAATGCGCGGTGCCGTTCGATTTGGCCGACGCGTCGACGCGCGGAATGGGGTGACCGATCAGCTTGAAATCGGCCGGCTGCTTCAGCGTGACCTTGTCCGGCACCGGCAGCTTCGACGCATCGGCGACGAGCGTGCCGTACGTGGCCGTCTTGCCGCTCTTCGCATGCGTGACGACGCCATTGGCGGTCGTCAGTTCGCTCGCGGGCACCTTCCAGCGGGCCGCCGCGGCCGATACCAGCATCGCGCGGGCCTTGCCGCCGGCTTCGCGCAGTTGCTGCCACGAGTTCGCCATGGCCGAGCTGCCGCCCGTCCCCTGCATCGTGCCGAACGCGAGGTTCGCGTAGCGTTTCGCATCGGCGGGCGCGCTTTCGACGCGCACGTGCGACCAGTCGGCGTCGAGCTCCTCGGCGACGATCGTCGCGATGCCCGTATACGCGCCCTGGCCCATTTCGACGTGCTTCGCGATGACGGTGACGGTGCCGTCGGGCGTGATGCGCAGGAATGCATTCGGCGCGAAACCGGCGGCGGGCGCGGGCGCGGCGAGCGCGCGGCGGCCGAAGCCGCTGAAGTCGAAGCCGATCGTCAGGCTGACGGCGGCCGCGGCGCCCGCGGCCTTCAGGAACGTGCGGCGCGACGGACGCACCGAACCGGTGTTGTCGAGTTCGATCGTCATGGTCAGGCTCCCAGCGTCGCGGCCGCGTCGTGGATCGCCGCCCGGATGCGGGCATAGGTCGCACAGCGGCACAGGTTGCCGTTCATCGCGGCGTCGATGTCCGCGTCGGTCGGCTTCGGGTTCTGTTCGAGCAGTGCGGTGGCCGACATGATCTGGCCCGACTGGCAGTAGCCGCACTGCGGCACCTGCAGCTTGACCCAGGCGGCCTGCACGGCATGGGCGGGCTTGCTCTGCAGGCCTTCGATCGTCGTGACGTGCTTGCCCGCGATGCCGGCGAGCGGCAGCACGCACGAGCGGACGGCCTGGCCTTCGAGATGCACGGTGCACGCGCCGCACTGCGCCATGCCGCAGCCGAACTTCGTGCCGGTCAGTCCCGCGTGTTCGCGAATCGCCCAGAGGACGGGCATCGACGGATCGGCGTCGAGCGTGACGTTCTTGCCGTTCAGGACAAAGGAGGTAGGCATTGTGATTGTCTCCGTGGGGAAAACCCGGCATGCGCCCGGTTACAGGGTCTGCTCACGCTCATAGCGGGCTTGCGCTGGCCCCCAGAAGGGCCGAGCGCAAGGAATGCGACGCAGCGAATACTCGACGTATTCGCAAGGAGCATGACGCCGCGATCGGCCCTTCTGGGGGCCAGCCCCACGAATGAATTGATCCAAAACAGGGGAACGTGCGTTGCCGGCCGTATTGCGGCGTCGATCGTCGCTTGTTTGGTCGGCCAAACGGCGCTCCTCACTCCTTGCACTACGACCGGCAACGCACGTTCGCAAGCCCGCTATGAGCGTGAGCAGGCCCTGAGTGTGCGCGAGGCATCGGTTTTTGCGTCTACCCAATCCTGCAAATTTATTGAACAATCCTGCAAATCCCCGGCAGGCGGCGGGCGGTTTCGCTATGCTCCCGCGACATGAGGAAATTGATCGAGGAAGCGTCATGGACATGACCGATATCGTGGCGTCGCGCGAATCCGGGCAGCGCGAGCTGGCGACGCTGATCAGCCGTTTCGCGCCCGCGGACGGCTCGCATTCAACGGCTGTGCCGGGTTTGATGCTGCACCGGCACACGCGGCCGGTCGATCTCGGCTGCGGTGTGTCGCGGGCCGCGCTCGTGATCGCCGCGCAGGGCTCGAAGCGCGTGATCGTGGCCGGCCAGGCCTACGAGTACGACGCGCAGAATTGCCTGATTACCTCCATCGACTTGCCGATCCTGTCGCGCGTGACGTGCGCGTCGCCGGACGCGCCGTACCTGTGCCTGTCGCTGACGCTGGATCCGCAGCGCATCGTCGAACTCGCGGCCGAGATGCGGCTGCCCGAACCCGACGCGGGCCCCGAAGGCGAGGGGATCGCACTCGCCGAGCTGACGCCGCCGCTGCTCGATGCCGCGCTGCGGCTGATGCGGCTGCTCGATACGCCGGCCGACATTGCGGTCGTCGCGCCGCTGATCGAAAAGGAATTGCTGTACCGGCTGATGACGAGCGGGCAGGGCACGCGGCTGCGGCACATGGCGATCGCGGGCAGCCAGACGCACCGGATCGCCCGCGCGATCGAATGGATCCGCGATCACTTCGCCGAGCCGATGCGCGTCGAGTCGCTCGCGCAGGCGGTCAACATGAGCGTGTCGTCGCTGCACCATCATTTCAAGCACGTGACGACGCTGAGCCCGCTGCAGTACCAGAAGCAGTTGCGGCTGCACGAGGCGCGACGGCTGCTGCTGCGGCAGGGCGGCGACGTCGGGTCGGTGGCCGCCGTCGTCGGCTACGAAAGCGCGTCGCAGTTCAGCCGCGAATACAGCCGGCTGTTCGGCGCGCCGCCGATGCGCGACGTCGTGCAGTTGCGCAGGAAGGAACTGCTCGGCTGACGGTCGACCGCTGCCGCGCCGACAGCGCTCGATCAAGTCACTTGGCGATCACCGTCGTCTGCAGGAACGGCGGCGCGATCCGCCAGTCCGGCACATAGTGCGCCGGCCACGCGCCGGGCGTATCGACCGCGTTGAAATACACCACGGCCTTCAGCAACGGAAGCTGCCACAGCGACCGCTGGAATTCGTCGAGTTCCTCGCGCTTGCGCGAATTCGACCCGTCGACGCGGAGCTCCGTGACCATCACCGGCAGCCCGTAGTCGATCACCCGCTCGTACTTGGTCCGCAGGAAGGTATGGCTGCCGATATAGCCCGCTCCGCCTGTCACGAGCACTTTCATGCCGTGGCCCCGGTCAGGCGCAGCACCGGCTCGAGCCACAGTTCACGGCTGAAATAGTCGACGGTCCGGCGCAGGCCTTCGTCGAGATCGACGCCCGGCCGCCAGCCGAGCTCGGCCGAGGCCACCGAGATGTCGGGCTTGCGCTGGTGCGGATCGTCGATCGGCAGCGGCCGGAGCACGATCTCCGATAGCGGCCGGACGCCTTCAGGTCGGCGACGTTGAGCTTGCGCCCCGTCAGCAGGCTGTCGATGCACGTGACGGACGCGCCTTCCATGACCAGGCGCTCGCATACGTAGCTGCCGAGAAAGCCGGCGCCGCCCGTCACCAGGACGCGCTGACCGGTGCGCGTCTCGAGCGCGACCCTGTCATTCATGGCTTTCTCCTTCGTCGAGCAGCTCGAGGAACCACACGTCGATTGGCTCGACGGCGGTGCGCACGCGTTCCATCCCGCCGCACGGGTAGCGCTTCGGCAAGCGCCGGTTCGCATGGACTGAAGTCGACGAAGCACCGCGACAGGCGCTCCGGTTTCGCTGACTACCCAGTTGATGCTTGAACGACGCGCACGTCGATCGATCGGTGGTGATCTTCATCGCCTTTTCCCCGATACGCTGATTGACGAGCAGGCCGCCGTTCGTGATCTTGTGCCTCGGCGTGCCGCTCGGTGAGAGCCGGAGATGAGGCAATCGGCATGCCATGAACGATGCCGTCGCGATGCGCGCGGGAACGGCGGCGCGATTGGCGCGCGATATGCGCACTTCTGTTTCATGCATGTATCGTGGGGACAGAAAAGCGAGCGGATCAATTGCCGGGTCGATGCAATTCGATACGACGAAACGCGCGATAAATCAGGCTTTTGCGGGAATGGCGTCGTCAAAAATGTGTTGAGTTTGAATGTTTCATCAATGAGAAATGCGGGAATAACGGATTAAAAATGTTTACCGTATGCGCCGCGAATCGGGTGATTCGGTGCGTGAAAGGCGGGGCGAATGAAAGTGAAAAAATGATGGGCGGCGTGACGGGGCGCGAGTTTTCATTTGTTTTAATTATTACGCCGACACGAAAGTTTTCTTTTTTACGGTCCATTTCGGCCCTCGAACGGTGTGTGATCCTGTCGGTATTTTCACGGATGAATCAAATTCGTTTCGATCATCAGGGGAAACGCACGTCGAAGCCTCGCCGGAGGCTGCTGTGTCGGACTCCCGGTGCGTGGTGTCGGGCGAATCGATTCTCGTTTGTGATGGCACGGGAAGGGGGCGCACATGCCGCGACCCCCGGTTTGCAGGCGGAAATGCCCGCGCCGCCTGCCTTGCGCGGCAGCCCGGTTCTCAAGTTTGAAACACTCGTTCACCGGGCCGCCCGGTGCGGTCCTGCGGGCCGGATTCGTCCGTCTAATCCGGCGATTGCGTCGCGACGCTCAATGATCGGAGCGGGTGTCAAGCTGTTATTGCGATACATTCCTGAAACAAAAAATGTCGTTTCCGGCGCTGCGGGCCGCCGTGGCGGGCGTGTGCCGAGCGCAATCTGCGATGGAATATCGCGTGGCACGCTGCTTGCGATATTGGACGCACCGGCGGGCGGTCGACACGAAGTAACGAACAGGTGGGGCGGCCAACTCGTCAATAAGCAGTCGGGGAAACGGCGATGAAGACCATAAGCAATAGCTTGATCGGCACGTACTTTGCCCATCAGTGGGGTAGTCGGAAAGGCCGGGGAGACGCTCGCGACGCTGTGCCAGCTTCGCGGGTCGTGCTGTCCCGGTTTCTTGCCCGCCGCGCGCTCCGCGTGCTGGCGCGGTTGTCGCGGTTGTCGCGCCGCACGGCGGTCGGGCGACAGCGGTACGCGCTCTCATTCAGTTCACCCGGATGGATCAGGCTGTTCGTGCCGGACAGCGTGATGCCGATTCGTCCTCGGCCATGCAGGGTCGCTTCGATCGCGCCGGGCCCACGCCGGCGCCGGCCGGATTAGATCGAGCGCCTGTCGACCGGATTATCCGGAAGACGCTATCTTCGATAGCTCAGGGAGAAGACACGCCACCTGGCTGCCATGCAGGCCCGTTGTCGCCCGCGTAAAAGGTGTATTTTAAGCGGCGCTGCATTTTGCGGTGGTTAATGTATTCGCGAATTTTCGATTCCGGAAATTGGATGCCGATTGATGGCATGCCGTCCGGCGGGGTATCGAATATCGCAAGCCGGAAAGATGTGCGCATCGTTCCGGTCTATCAAGCAATGGTGTTTTCGGTTCAAGGTCAATGTTCATAAAAATAATAGAAAACACCTACCAAAAAAATTTGGATAACCAAAAATCTCGAAGCTAAGCTTCGTCTGGCCAAATTCGCAAAAAAACGTGATTGAAAAGGCAATAACTTTTTATTGATTGAATAGTGATCGTTATTTTTAGGATTGCTAAAATCAGGGAGGTTGATGGCGTGCGATCTTCCTGATTCACTCCGTCCACGCCGTTTTGGAGTCGACCATGAAGAAGCTTCTGATTGCAGCAGCAGTTCTGGCGGTTTCGGGTGCAGCGTTCGCCGGCAGCGGCACGGTGTCGAGCAGCAATTCGACGAGCGGTGGCCAGACGATGGCAGGGGTCGCCGGGTTCGGCCACTTCACCGCAACCGATTCCGGCTCGGCACTCGGCGCAGCCGGCGCAACGGCTGGTGGCGGCAGCAGCGGTTCGATCTCGTACACGAACCACACGCAAACGTCGTCGGTCGGCGGCTTCGGCTTCGGCGGCGCACAGGCAGGCGGCACCAGCGGTGCGAACGCCGGCTCGATCGGCTGGACGTATCACCACTAAGCCTCGGCGCGTAGCGTTCGTCATTGGCTGGCGGTGCGGATGCCGGGCCTTGCCCCGTGCGGGCAGGCCCGGCTCCGCCACCGTCGAACTTTCTCACAGCAAGGAATTGCTATGAAAGCCAAAGTCTTTTTAGCGACAGCGCTCACCGTCATTTCGTCCGCTGCGTTGGCAGCCGGATCGTCCACGACCAACCAGACGCAATCCGTTGCGGCGGGTGTTTCCGGTTCGGTGCTGGTCGGCTCCGGCAGCTATACCAGCAATTCGACTTCGACGGCCGGCGCGAATGCAGGCAGTACCGTGACACCCGCCGGTTCCGCCGGCACGGCGTCCGCGTATCACAACTCGACTTCGACAGCCAGCGGTTCGGGCACGAACGGAGGCGCGTTCGCGGCAGGCGGCGGTATCGGTGCCGCTGGATCGTTTGCTGGAAACAGCAAAACGAACGAGAACGCGAATGCGCTGTCGGGAGGGGTGACCGCCACGATCGTACTCGGCGCGAACCACTACACGGCTACGGGCGCGAACGACAACGGCAATGCCAATGCGGGTGCCGTGGGGCTGACGGGCAGTGGCGGGTCGGGCGCGATCGCGGGCTCGAATCACTACAACTCGTCGACCGTGTGGAGTACCGGTCCGGCCGGTTCGCCGTCCGCATCGGGCGGAAGCCAGGGCGACTCGAGCGCAACCGGCAGCAGTCATTAGTCAGGGGTGGGGGGGACCAGTTTCCCTGCGACGCTGGTCTCTTTTCCACATTGTTGTCACGTAAGGAGTTGGCATGAAGCAGAACCTGATTGCCGCCGCTCTGATGCTCGCGTCTCTGACGGCGTATGGCGCTGACCGTATTGCCGACGACGTGCAATCGAATATGCAGACGTCAAACAACTCTGACCAGACAACCAAACCGTCAGAACAACAAACGCTTTCGTCGGGCAGCGCCATCGGCGGACCGGACACCCAGCAGTGGCAGGGCATGTCGGCCGGCTCGTGGTCCCAGCTGGGCAGCGGCTGGAAGCAGTTCGGGGAAGCAGCGAAAACTGAAGGCATTCAGGGGAATTAGTACGGTTGCCTGGGTGGGAGGTCAAACCTCGTCCGGAGAGTGAAATGAACAGCAACAGGATCAAGGTGGCATGTGCGGCGATGTTCGCGATGACCACGATCGGGGCTCACGCGCAAACCGCGGACTCAAGTTCGAGCTCGCAGTCGTCGAGCGGCTCGACTGCGATCAGCCAGGGCGGCGGTTCGAGCATGAACACGAACACCACGAGTTCGCGCGGCGGCAACGCCACCAGCAGCAGCGGGGTGCGCGGCAGCGGCAATTCGAGCGTGAACGTCAACGTGACGATGCCGTCCGGCACGGCCGGCGGCAACGTGACGCCGCAGAGCGTGAACTCGCTGCAGTCGTCCGGCGCGCCCGGCACCAACCCGTACAACACCCAGACGTCGGAAAACGTCAACTACTCCGGAACGCAGACGATCAAGACGAACCCCTCGATCCAGGCGCCGGGCCTCACGACCACGCTGTCCGACACCTGCATGGGATCGGTGAGCGTCGGTGTGTCGTTCCCGGGGTTCGGTGCGACGGGCGGCACGACGCTGGTCGACCAGGCCTGCGTCCGCCGACTCGATGCGCGTGAATTCCGTGCGATGGGCCTGACCGACGTGGCACTCGCGCTGCTCTGCCAGAGCGACGCGAACCGGCGTGCGGTCGAAGCGACCGGGCACCTGTGCCCGGGCACGACTGCGCCGCTCGCCCGTTCGAACGTGGCGCCGAGCGTGGAAGCGACGGTCGCCGACGACGTGAAGTATCGCGATCCGATCGTGCGCGACCGCATGGGCTTGCCGCCGCTCGGCGCTGCCGCGCCGGCACCGGCGCAGCCCCGTCCGGTGGCGACGACTTCGGTGCAGGCCGCACCCGTGTCGGTTCCGGTGCCCGTGCCGTCGATGGCGCCGGTTGCCGCTGCGCCGGCCGTTGCAGCGCCTGCTGTTGCCGCCGCACCGAAAGTGGCAGCGCCTGCTGTTGCGGCCGCCGCACCGGCAGTGGCGACGCCTGCTGTTGCTACCGCCGCCCCGGCCGCTGCAGCACCTGCCGTCGCAGCCGCGGTGCCCGCTGTCGCCGCCGCACCCGCAGCGTCGGTCGCCCCGGCGGCTGCGATTGCTGCCGTGCCGGCTGCCGCCGTGATCGCCGCAGCGGCAGTCGCGGACAAGGCATCGCAAGCGCCTGCCACACAGGTCGCCGACACGAAGGCATCGGAGCCCGTGCAGCCGGTCGCCGACAAGGCACCGGAACCCGCACCGGTGGTCGCCGACAAGGCACCGGAACCCGCACCGGTGGTCGCCGACAAGACACCGGAACCCGCACCGGCGGTCGCCGACAAGGCACCGGAACCCGTACCGGCAGTCGCCGACAAGGCACCGGAACCCGTACTGGCAGTCGCCGACAAGGCACCGGAACCCGCACCGGTGGTTGCCGACAAGGCACCGGAACCCGCACCGGCGGTCGCCGACAAGGCCCCCGAGCCCGTGCAGCCCGTCGCCGACAAGGCACCGGAGCCGATGCCGGCCGCGAGCGACAACGCAGCGCAGGTCGCTGCCGCGCCGGCTGCGGACACGACGCCGGCCGCTGCCGTCGTCGCGGCGCCTGCAGCCGAAGCCGCGATGCCCGCTCCGGCAGCCGATGCGAAGGCCGCCGAGCCGGCGCCGGTCGCCGCGGAAGCACCCGCACCGGAAGCCGCGCAGCCTGCCGTAGCCGCGGCGCCTGCCGACCTGCCGACTGCCGACGCGAAGGTGCCGGAAGCAGCGGCTGCGCAGCCCGCCGACATGCCGGCGTTGTCCGATCCGGCGCAAGCATTGCCGCCGGCTTCGGTCGACCAGCAGGCCGCCCCGGCTGCACCGGTCGTGCCGGCTCCGGCGGTCATCTCGACGAGCACGTCGTCGTAAGCACGCGGGTCGGTTTCCCGTGTGACCGGAACACCGGCCGCACGGGAGACGTTCGAACCCGATGCCCGGCGGTCGTTTCCTGTTTGACGGGTGTTGGTCCCATCCCCGAGGTCAACACCTCTTTTTGCCTGACGAGGATGCAAGGAGGCCTCAATCATGAGGATCTTTTTGGTCGCTCTATTGTTGTACAGCGCACAAGCCGCGGCGCAGTCGGTATTTCAGAACCCGGCGGTCTTCGTGATCCTGGGCGAGCAGACCGCCGCGAACGCCGTGAGCGTCCAGCAGGCGCTGTCGACGCTCGGTCGCGCCGACAACACGGCATGCGCGCCGATGATGATGATCGGCGATCCGCAGATGATCTACATGATGCCGGAGGAAGGTCACGCCCCGTCGTGGCAATCGCCGGTGTACGGCCGTGGCGCGCCGTTCGAAGCGCAGAAGGGGCCGACATCGACCGGCAAGACGATCGGCGCGATGCAGCATGCCGAGGACATGCAGACGCAGCCATGGAGCGACGGCAGCGCGATCACGCAGAAGATCGCCGGCGAGTCGAACGTGACGGCGGCGGATCGGGTGAGCGGGTGGCAGCGCAACGGGCTCGGCTCGATCGAGACGGCCCCTGCGACGGAGGTGACAGTGAACGGCAAGACCTACCGCGCCTATCGTGACGACCTCAACCGCTCCGCGAAGCCGGTCGTCGAGCCGCAGATCTACACGCAGCGTGTCGTGTTCTGCCGATAACGAAACGTCAATCCGAGGACGGCCCGGCGCTGCGCCGCGGGACCACGATGTCCCGCTCCGCGCGATCCGGCAACGGCCGTTTCGACAACCCATCCAAGCGACGAGGCCATCGTGAACTATTGCTGCCAGATCAGGGTGTCGGGCCCGCAGGATCTCGAACGCGATGCGGGACCGGCGCCGTTCGTTGCCGTCCGGCGCAACCATGTCGTGCCGCCGCGGCCACTCGTCTACCTGTCGCGGCAGCACGATGCCGCGCTCGTCGACTGCCTTGCGTCACGCGGCTGGGACGTATGGCGCGCGAAAACCGTTGCGGACGCACTGAATCTCGTCAGGGTGAACCGCCCGCATGCGGGGATCGTCGATTTCGGCAGCTTCGCGTCGCTCGACCTCACGTCGTTCGAGACGCTGCTGCGCGATCCGCGCGTCGGCTGGGTCGCGCTCGCCGACCCTGAGCGGCTGCGGGATCTCACCATCACGCGCCTGATTCGCCGCTGCTGCTTCGACTACGTGCGCAATGCGAACGCCTATACGACGATCGGCTATCTGGTCGGCCATGCATACGGGATGCTGAAGCTCGCGGACGTCAGCCCGGACGCCGATGCGGCGCCCCCCGGCGGCACGATGATCGGCTCGTGCGACGCAATGCGCCGGCTGTTCGCGACGATCCGCAAGGTCGCGAACACGGACGCCACCGTCTTCGTCGCCGGCGAATCCGGCACCGGCAAGGAGCTGACGGCAGCGGCAATCCACCAGCAGTCGTTGCGCGCCGACGCGCCCTTCGTCGCCGTGAACTGCGCGGCCATTCCGCCGACGCTGCTGCAGGCCGAACTGTTCGGCCACGAGCGCGGCGCGTTCACCGGCGCGCACCAGCGCAAGACCGGCCGGATCGAGGCCGCGCACGGCGGCACGCTGTTTCTCGACGAAATCGGCGACATGCCGTTCGAGAGCCAGGCGAGCCTGCTGCGCTTCCTTCAGGAAGGCACGATCGAGCGGCTCGGCGGGCACGCGTCGATTCCGGTGGACGTGCGGATCGTGTCGGCGACCCACGTCGATCTCGAGGCCGCGATGCAGGCGGGGCGGTTCCGTGCCGACCTGTACTACCGCCTGTGCGTGCTGCGCATCGACGAGCCGCCGCTGCGCGTGCGCGGCCGCGACATCATGCTGCTCGCCGACTACGTGCTGCAGCGCTATCGCGGCGACAGTTTGCAGCGGATTCGCGGCTTCATGCCGTGCGCGATCGAAGCGATCCACAACTACCCATGGCCCGGCAACGTGCGCGAGCTGATCAACCGGATCCGGTTCGCGGTCGTGATGACGAACGGCCCGATGATCTCGGCGTCGGATCTCGAACTGCACCCGTACACGTCGCGGCGGCCGCCGACGCTCGCGCAAGCGCGCCGGCAGGCCGAGCGGCACGCGATCGAGGAAACGCTGATGCGCCACCGCCACCAGCATGCGGATGTGGCGGCCGCGCTGGGCATCTCGCGCGCGACGCTGTATCGGCTGATGACCGCGCACGGGCTGCACAGCTGACGCGCTGCGGCAAACCGCCGCTCAAGACCGCGCGATGTCGGCCGTTAAGACAGGAAACGGCCCGTCCGGACCGCCGGTGCAGCCATGCTGCGCGCGGCCGGCACGCGGCGCATCACGCTTATCCGAGGTTACCGTGGCAGAGTGCAGTCACTGCGGCAGGACGTTCCTGGTCGGCGGGCGGTCGATCGACGGCCGCCGCTATTGCCGTGCGGCGTGCGCGCAAGCGCATCCGATCGTCGTCGAGGCGGAGCGGGTGCCCGACGCGAAAGTCTGGGAGTACGTGCACGACTGGCGTTACGGGCCGTGCCCGATCTGCGGTCGCGACGACCAGCCGGTGGATGTCCATGCGTCGCATCGCGTCGTGTCGCTGCTGTTCGTCACGCGCTGGGCGACGCGACGCCATGTGTGCTGCCGGCGTTGCGGCCGCAGGAAGCAGGCGGTCGCGCTGCTGGCTTCGGCCGCGTTCGGCTGGTGGGGGTTGCCGTGGGGCCTCGTGCTGACGCCGATCCAGCTCGTGCGCAACGCGCTCGGGCTGGCCGCGCGCGACCCGGCGGTCGCGACGCGGCAGTTCGAACAGCTCGTGCGGCGCAAGCTGGCGGCGCGCCGGCTGCGGCGCGCACGGCAGGGCGCCGGCGCCTGAGCGCGCGGCCCGGCGCGCCGCGCGCGATCAGGCGGCCGGCCGCTCGAAGCCCGATGCGACCCAGCGCTCGGCGCTGGCCTTGTTGAGCTTGAATCCGGCCGACACCTTTGCTTCGGCCAGCAGCTCGCCATACGGATCGAATGCCTTGAGCTGCGCGTACGGCTCGAACTCGTCCGGCACGATGTCGAGCGTCACCGACACATCCTGGTCGTCCTCGCCCTGAACCGTCACTTCCTTGTGCAGCATCGCGCGCCGCTGCTGCTCGTGCCGCATCAGCACCTCGGTCGCGGTCTTCACGAGCGTGCGGAACGCGTTCGCGTCCATCGGCTTCGGGTTCTTCTTGTCGCGGCCCATGGTCCACGGCCCGACGAGCGCGGGTTCGGACTCGCCGTCCTTGATCATCTCGACGGCCCAGCCGTCGTCGTCTTCGTTCTTGATGATGCGGGCCGTCCAGCCGTTGTCGCGCCAGAGGCCGTCTTCGTGGATGGAGGTGTCGTCGGGTTGCAGGTCGGATTCGGTCATGGGGAAAGCGGGGGTACGGGCAACCGGCAAACGGGCGGCGGCGCGCGGCCGGCATCGGCGCGTCGCTCGCCGCCGGTGGCCCGGCGCGGGATGCAAAGGCGTCGATTTTACCTGCTGGCCGGTCGCTTGGCCCGCATCGACCGCCACGCTGGCCATTTGGCCGGTGTCCGCGGAGGCTGGCTCCGATGTGTCGGGCGTTCGAACCGGCGCAAATTTCAAACTCGTATTACGTCCCCGACGGTTGATCCCGATGCCGTCCGATATCCCGCCTGAGCACGCCTCCCTAGAATCGATGTTCGGGCTAAAAATAGCCTGAACGTTCTTTCAACGCCGAACCGGCCGTGCGCGTTCCGTGTCGCGCGGCCGACGAACCACCTGGAACTGCGCATGAGGAAATTCAATGTTCGCGTCGTTTTCGCGTACGACTGGCCGTTGACGCTGGCCGGCATCGAGCAGGTCGCGGGCAGCGGCTGTGCGATCGAGATCGTCGCGGTGTACCGGAGCGTGGCCGAACTGGTCGCGTCGCTCGGCGGTGTCGACTGCGATGTCGTGCTGGTCGACTATGCGGTCCGCGGAGACGAGCAGATGGACGGCCTTGCGCTGTTCGACTGGCTGCGACGCACGCGTCCGAACGTCGGGATCGTCGCGCTGGTCGCGAACGAGAATCCGCTGATCTTCGGGTCGATGCTCGCGATCGGCGGCGTGAGCGTCGTCAGCAAGTTCGACGAGGTCGGCCATATCGTCACGGCCATTCATTCGAGCTACAGCGGCGGGCGCTACCTGTCGCCGCTCGTCAGGCGCGCGGTCGATACAGTCGACGAGCGCGGCCAAGCGCTCGTGAAGCTGTCGGCGCGCGAGATCGAGGTCATTCGCCTGTACCTGTCGGGGGTGCCGATCAAGACGATCGCGCAGCGTCTGAGCAAGGGCAAGCAGACGGTCAGCGCGCAGAAGATCAGCGCGATGAAGAAGCTCGGCGTGAGCAACGACGTCGAGCTGATCCAGCGGGCGGCGGGGTTGGGGCTCGGCACCGGTCTGACCGCGTCACGGCCCGGCCGCGCCGCGTGAGCGCGCGTGCGCCGGGCGGCCGCCGTCAGGCCGGCAACGCAAACCGCGTCACCGCATCCCGCAGCGCCTCGGCCTGATCGCGCAACGAATGCGCGGCGGCGGCGGCTTCTTCGACGAGCGCCGCGTTCTGCTGCGTCACCTGGTCCATCTCGCCCACCGCGCGATTGACCTGCTCGATCCCGGCGCTCTGTTCGCGCGATGCATGGCTGATCTCGTCGAGGATCTCGTTCACGCGCCGTACCGACTGCACGATCTCGGCCATCGTCTCGCCCGCGTGCGTGACGAGCGCCGCGCCTTGCTCGACGGTCTCGTTCGACGACACGATCAGCGACTTGATCTCCTTCGCGGCCGTCGCCGAGCGTTGCGCGAGCGAGCGCACCTCGGCCGCGACCACCGCGAAGCCGCGTCCCTGTTCGCCGGCACGCGCCGCTTCGACGGCCGCATTCAGCGCGAGGATGTTGGTCTGGAACGCGATCCCGTCGATCACGCCGATGATGTCGCCGATCTTGTGCGAGCGGTCGGTGATCTCGTTCATCGTGCGTACGACGTCGTCGACCACCGCGCTGCCACGCGTCGCGACCTGCGCGGCCTGGTCGGCGAGCGACGCGGCCTGCGCGGCGCTGTCCGCGTTCTGCTTCACGTTCGCGGTCATCTGGTCCATGCTCGACGCGGTCTGGACGAGCGCGGCCGCCTGTTCCTCGGTGCGCTGCGACAGGTCGGTGTTGCCGGACGCGATCTCGCTCGCGCCGACGTTGATGTTCTCGGTGCCCATCCGCACGCGCGACACCATGTCGATCAACCCGGCCTGCATCGTGTGCAGCGCATGCAGCAGGCTGCCGCGATCGTCCTGCTTCACGGTGACGCGCGCGGTCAGGTCGCCCTGCGCGATGCGTTGCGCGGCGTCGAGCGCAACTTCCAGTTCGCCGCCGAGGTTCGCGCGCACGCTTTTCAGCACCAGCACCATCACGGCGGTCGCGATCCCGCCGAGCACGGCCGTCATCGCGAGCCAGCGGCCGACGCTTTCGAGCACCGCCGAGCGGACGTCGTTCATGTACATGCCGGTCACGAGATACCAGTCCCACGGCGCGAAGCGCTGCACCGCGCTGGTTTTGTCCTGCGGCTTGTCGGCGCCCGGCTTCGGCCACAGATACTCGACGAAGCCCTTGCCGCCTTCCAGGTTGCCGGCTTTCACGATCTCGACGAACAGGTGCTTGCCGTTCGGATCGGTGAAATTCGACACGTCCTTGCCGTTGAGCTCGGACTTGATCGGATGCATCACGATCACCGGCTTCGAGTCATTGATCGAGATGTAGCCGTCGGCGCCGGAGCGCATCGCGGCGATCGCCTCGATCGCCTTCTGCTTCGCTTCGGCTTCCGGCAGCGCGTTCTGCTGCGACAGCTTGTAGAAATGGTCGGTCACGCTCGCGGCCTGCGCGACCAGCGACGCGAGCTGTTCGCGGCGGTCCGTGATCATCGAGGCGCGCGTCTGCCATGCGCCGAGCCCGGCGATCACGAGCAGGCCGAGCCAGAGGATGACGATCATCGAGGCGAGTTTCTGATTCAGTGAAAGGTTGCGCATGGTGTGTGGTCGGTCAGTCGTGGAAGCTCCCCGGAACGGCGTGACGGGGTAAGTGTCTTGACGGCGTCCGGCGCCCGTTACCGTAGACGGGTTATCCCTATGAACCGGTACCGTGGACGCATGCCTCTCATGCCGACACGGGTATCTATGCATATGCATAACGGGTGTCGCTATACTCAGGGGCGATGGCGTGCGCGCCGCACGTCTGGCTCGGCGGCTCGGCGGCGCGGCGGCGAATGAAACCGAAAGGAGGCAACGATGCGAATTCTGGTGGTAGGGGCCGGCGCGGTCGGCGGGTATTTCGGCGGCCGGCTGGCCGCGGCGGGGCGCGACGTGACGTTCCTGGTGCGCGACGGCCGCGCGGCCGCGCTGGCGCGCGACGGGCTGCTGATCCGCAGCCCGCGCGGCGACCTGACGCTCGCGAACGTGCAAACCGTGCGCGCGGGCGATGCGGGTGCCGGCGTCGCGCCGTTCGACCTCGTGCTGCTGAGCTGCAAGGCGTACAGCCTCGACGATGCGATTCAGTCGTTCGCGCCGTTCGTCGGCCCGCGGACGCTGATCCTGCCGATGCTCAACGGGATGCGTCATCTCGACGTGCTGCGCGACCGGTTCGGCGCGGCGCCGGTGCTCGGCGGGCTGTGCGTGATCGCGGCGACGCTCGATCGCGAGCAGCGCATCGTGCACCTCAACGACACGCACGGGGTCACCTTCGGCGAACTCGCGGGCGGCGAATCGCCGCGCGTGCGCGCGGTGGCCGAGGTGCTCGGCGGCGCGGGGTTCGATGCGACGCTCAGCGACAACGTGGCCGCGCGGATGTGGGAAAAATGGGTGTTCCTCGCGACGCTCGCCGCGAGCACGTCGCTGTTCCGCGGCTCGGTGGGCGACATTCTTGCCGCGCCGGACGGCCGTCGCCTGCTGGAGACGATGCTCGGCGAATGCAGCGCGATTGCCGAGCACAACGGCCACCGGCCCGATCCGGCCGCCATCGAGCGGATGCAACGGATGGTGCTGACGCCGTCGCCGCTGACCGCGTCGATGCTGCGCGACATCGAGAACCATGCGCGCGTCGAAGCCGATCACGTGATCGGCGACCTGCTCGCGCGCCGCGACCCGCAGGCGGCCGATACGCTGTCGCTGCTGCGGATCGCGTACAACCACCTGAAGGCATACGAAGTGCGGACGGCGCGCGAGCACGCGGCCGCGTAAGCACCGGAGCGGGCGGCCGCCGGGCCGTTCCGCGCTGCACAAATTTGTCGTCCGGCACCCTGTGCGGCCGGAATGCGCAAAAAAGTATCGGAAATCAGGCGTAAAGTTGGTGGAGCCGCGCGCTCGATCGACCTACATTGCTTCCCATGCGACCGGTCGCGTCGCCGTGTGAAAGACGCGGCGCACGCGCGCCACGAACCGGCCAGCGAGACATGGGAATGGAGACGCCAACAATGATGCACCCCGATCTGGAAGTGGTCGACGTGCGACGCGACGAGTCGTTCAAGGTCTGGTCGCACGGCTATCCGTACCGCACGATCCGCTGGCACTTCCATCCCGAATTCGAACTGCACCTGATCGTCGCGACGCGCGGCAAGTATTTCGTCGGCGACCACATCGGCTCGTTCGGCCCCGGCCATCTCGTGCTGCTCGGCCCGAACCTGCCGCACAACTGGGTCAGTGACATGGCCGAAGGCGAAACCGTCGAGCGCCGCAATCTCGTGATCCAGTTCGACCCGGCGTTCGTGCGCCGTTGCATGGACGCGTTTCCCGAATGCCGCGACGCGCAGGCGCTGCTCGACGATGCGCGTCGCGGGGTCGGCTTCGACGCGGCGACCAGCGCCGCGATCGCGCCGCTGTTCGACGAACTGCTGGCCGCGCGCGGCATGCGCCGCATCGCGCTGTTCATGACGATCCTCGAGCGGCTTTGCGGGGCGGCCGAACGCACGCTGCTCGCGAGCCCCGCGTACGACCAGGCCGACGTCACGCCCACGCGGCTCAGCCATGCGCTGTCGTACATCGGCAAGAACCTCGCGTCCGAGCTGCGTGAAGCCGATCTCGCGCAACTGACCGGGCAGAGCGTCAGCGCGTTCTCGCGCGCGTTCCACCGCCAGACGGGCATGCCGTTCGTCCAGTACGTGAATCGTCTGCGGATCGAGGCCGCGTGCCAGATGTTGCTCGCCGACGACGCGAACATCACCGATATCTGCTTCCAGGCCGGCTTCAACAACGTGTCGAACTTCAACCGCCAGTTCCGCGCGGTGAAGGGGATGGCGCCGTCCGAATTCCGCGCGCTGCAGCGCCTGAATGCGCGCAGCCGCGAGCTCGCGCTGCATGCGGCGCCTACGGGCAATCCGCTGCCGCCGCGTGTCGTCACGGCCGGCTTCCCCGAGCGCGCACCGCAGCCCGGATGATCGCGGGGCCGCGGCCCGCCTGAACGTTCCACACCGTTTCACCCAGCGCAATCGCGTCGCCCACGTCGCGAGGGGCGCATTCACCCACGAAAAAGCTGCACACAATTCCGGAGACACCGTCATGACGCACGCATCGCCCGCTTCTTCCCCCCGTCGCGCCGCCCGCCTGGCGGCCGTTGCCGCGCTCGCCGTCGCGGCCTGGCTGCCCGCCGCCGCTGCGCAGGCCGCACCGCTGCGCATCGGCATGACGTTCCAGGAGCTGAACAACCCGTATTTCGTGACGATGCAGAAGGCATTGAACGACGCGGCCGCGTCGATCGGCGCGCAGGTCGTCGTCACCGACGCGCATCACGACGTCAGCAAGCAGGTGAGCGACGTCGAGGACATGCTGCAGAAGAAGATCGACATCCTGCTCGTGAACCCGACCGATTCGACCGGCATCCAGTCGGCGATCACGCAGGCGAAGAAGGCCGGCGCGGTGGTGGTGGCCGTCGATGCGAACGCGAACGGCCCGGTCGATTCGTTCGTCGGCTCGAAGAACTACGACGCGGGCGTGATGTCGTGCGATTACCTCGCGAAGGCGATCGGCGGCAGCGGCGAAGTCGCCATTCTCGACGGCATTCCGGTCGTGCCGATTCTCGAACGCGTGCGCGGCTGCAAGGCCGGGCTCGCGAAATACCCGAACGTGAAGCTGGTCGACACGCAGAACGGCAAGCAGGAGCGCGCGACCGCGCTGTCGGTCACGGAAAACATGATCTCCGCGCATCCGAACCTGAAGGGCATCTTCAGCGTGAACGACGGCGGCGCGATGGGCTCGCTTGCCGCGATCGAGAGCTCGGGCAAGGACATCAAGCTGACGAGCGTCGACGGTGCGCCCGAGGCGATCGCCGCGATCCAGAAGCCGAATTCGAAGTTCATCGAGACGACCGCGCAGTTCCCGGCCGACCAGGTGCGAATCGCGCTCGGCATCGCGATCGCGCGCAAGTGGGGCGCGACGGTGCCGAAGGCGATTCCCGTCGACGTGAAGGTGGTCGATCGCGGCAACGCGAAGGGCTTCAGCTGGTGAACGACGTGCGATGCGACGCGAAGGGCGGCGGCGCGGCCGGCGCCCTTCGCACGGAGAAGCCGATGGACACGATACTCAGGCTCAGCCACATCACGAAAAGCTTTCCGGGCGTGAAGGCGCTGTCCGACATTGATCTGGAGATTGCGCGCGGCGAGATTCACGCGCTGCTCGGCGAGAACGGCGCGGGCAAGTCGACGCTGATGAAGATCCTGTGCGGCATTCATCAGCCGGATACCGGCACGATCGAGATCGACGGCACCGCACGCCGTTTCGCGGACTATCACGACGCGGTCGCGGCGGGCGTCGGCATCGTGTTCCAGGAATTCAGCCTGATTCCGCACCTCGATGCCGTCGACAACCTGTTCCTCGGCCGCGAGCTGCGCAATCGCTGGGGCGCGCGCGACCGCAAGCGGATGCGTCACGCGGCGGCCGCGATCTTCGCGCGGCTCGGCGTGGCGATCGATCTCGATGCGCCGATCCGTGCGCTGTCGGTCGCGCAGCAACAGTTCGTCGAGATCGGCAAGGCGCTGTCGCTCGATGCGCGCATCCTGATCCTCGACGAACCGACCGCCACGCTCACGCCGGCCGAAGCCGAGCACCTGTTCGCGATCATGCGCGAACTGAAGCGGCAGGGCGTCGCGATGATCTTCATCTCGCATCACCTCGACGAGATTTTCGCGGTGTGCGACCGCATCACGGTGCTGCGCGACGGCCAGTACGTGGCGACGACCGACGTCGCGCGCACGGACGTCGAACAACTCGTGCGGATGATGGTCGGCCGCCGGATCGAAAGCAGCTTTCCGCCGAAGCCGGCGCGCGCGGCCGACGCGCCGCGGGTGCTGGAGGTCAACGAACTGCAGATCGAACGCGGCGGCCCGGTGAACCGCTTCACGCTGCATGCCGGCGAGATCCTCGGCTTCGCCGGGCTGGTCGGCTCGGGCCGCACGGAAACCGCGCTCGCGGTGATCGGCGCGACGCGTGCGCATCGCAAGGACGTGCGCGTGCGCGGCACGGCGGCGAAGCTCGCCGATCCGGCCGACGCGCTGCGCGCGGGCATCGGCATCCTGCCGGAAAGCCGCAAGACGGAAGGGCTCGTCACGTCGTTCTCGATCCGCGACAACATCTCGCTGAACAACCTCGGCAAGTACCGGTCGATGCGCTGGCTGATCGATCGCCGCGGCGAAGCACGTACCACGCACGACGTGATGCGGCGCGTCGGCGTGAAGGCACCGTCGATCCATACCGAGGTCGCGACGCTGTCCGGCGGCAACCAGCAGAAGGTCGTGATCGCGCGCTGGCTGAACCATCACACGTCGGTGCTGATCTTCGACGAGCCGACGCGCGGCATCGACGTCGGCGCGAAAGCGGAAATCTACGGGCTGATGCGCGAACTCACCGCGCGCGGCTACGCCATCATCATGATCTCGTCCGAATTGCCGGAAATCGTCGGCATGTGCGATCGCGTCGCCGTGTTCCGGCAGGGTCGCATCGAGGCGACGCTCGACGGCGACGAGATCGATCCCGACACGGTCATGACCTATGCCACGGCCGGCACGCGAGGAGCGACCCATGAACCTGCCTGATTCTTCTTCCACGCCTTCCACGCCGCTCGCGGCTACCGCCGGCAATGGCGACGCGCCGCCGCCAGGCGCGATGTGGGCGCAGCTGCGGCGCTCGACGCTGTTCTATCCGCTCGTCGGCCTGATCGTCGTGTGCATCGCGATGATGATCGCGAGCCCGAGCTTCCTGTCCGCCGCGAACCTCGAGAACGTGCTGCGCCAGGTATCGATCAACGCGATCATCGCGGTCGGCATGACCTGCGTGATCCTGACCGGCGGGATCGACCTGTCGGTCGGTTCGGTGATGGCGCTGTCGGGCACGCTCGCGGCCGGGCTGATGGTCGCGGGCGTGAACGCGGTTGCGGCGCTCGCGATCGGCATCGCGGTCGGCCTCGGGTTCGGCTTCCTGAACGGCGTGTTCGTCGCGTTCGCGGGGATGCCGCCGATCATCGTCACGCTCGCGACGATGGGTATCGCGCGCGGCCTGGCATTGATCTACACGGGCGGCTACCCGATCGACGGCTTGCCCGACTGGGTCGCGTTCTTCGGCAGCGGCAAGGTATTCGGCATCCAGGCGCCCGTGCTGATCATGCTGGTGGTCTATGCCGTCGCGTGGCTGCTGCTCGACCGGATGCCGTTCGGCCGCTACGTGTATGCGATCGGCGGCAACGAACAGGCGACGCGGCTCACCGGCGTGCGGGTCGCGCGCGTGAAGCTGATCGTCTACACGCTGGCCGGGCTCACGTCGGCGCTCGCCGCGATCGTGCTGACCGGGCGCCTGATGAGCGGCCAGCCGAACGCGGGCGTGGGCTTCGAGCTCGACGCGATCGCGGCCGTCGTGATGGGCGGCACGTCGATCTCCGGCGGGCGCGGCGCGATCCTCGGCACGCTGGTCGGTGCGCTGCTGCTCGGCGTGCTCAACAACGGGCTGAACATGATCGGCGTGAACCCGTATGTGCAGAATGTGATCAAGGGCGGAATCATCCTGCTCGCGATCTACATCAGCCGCGAACGGTCGCGGTAACGACCGATTCATCAGTCATCCAGATCATCAACGAAAGAGACAATCCATGACGACACCCGAAGCCCAGCCGCACATGACCGCGGTCGTCTGCCACGGCCCCGAGGACTACCGCGTCGAACAGGTCGCGAAGCCGCGCCCCGGCGCGAACGAGCTCGTGATCCGCATCGCCGCATGCGGGATCTGCGCGAGCGACTGCAAGTGCTACACCGGCGCGAAGATGTTCTGGGGCGGCCCGAGCCCGTGGGTGAAGGCGCCCGTGATTCCCGGCCACGAATTCTTCGGCCATGTCGAAGCGCTCGGCGACGGCGCGGCCGAGCATTTCGGCGTGGCGGTGGGCGACCGCGTGATCGCCGAGCAGATCGTGCCGTGCGGCAAGTGCCGCTATTGCAAGTCGGGCCAGTACTGGATGTGCGAAGTGCACAACATCTTCGGCTTCCAGCGCGAGGTGGCCGACGGCGGGATGGCCGAGTACATGCGCATTCCGCCGACCGCGATCGTCCACAAGATTCCGCTCGGCGTGTCGCTCGAGGATGCGGCGATCATCGAGCCGCTGTCGTGCGCGATCCATACGGTGAACCGCGGCGATGTCCAGCTCGACGATGTGGTCGTGATCGCGGGCGCGGGCCCGCTCGGGCTGATGATGACGCAGGTCGCGCACCTGAAGACGCCGAAGAAGCTCGTCGTGATCGACCTGATCGACGAGCGGCTCGAACTCGCGCGCGAGTACGGTGCGGACGTGACGATCAACCCGACGCGCGACGATGCACGCGAGATCGTCCGGTCGCTCACCGATGGCTACGGCTGCGACGTCTACATCGAGACGACCGGCGCGCCGGTCGGCGTGAGCCAGGGGCTCGACCTGATCCGCAAGCTGGGTCGCTTCGTCGAATTCAGCGTGTTCGGCGAGGATGCGACCGTCGACTGGTCGATCATCGGCGACCGCAAGGAGCTCGACGTGCGCGGCGCGCACCTGGGGCCATACTGTTACCCGATCGCGATCGACCTGCTCGCGCGCGGGCTCGTCACGTCGAAAGGCATCGTCACGCACGATTTCGCGCTCGAGGACTGGGACGACGCGATCCGCGTCGCGAAATCGCCCGAATCGATCAAGGTGCTGCTGAAGCCGGCCCGCTGACGGCCGGCGTGCGCGTCAACGGAGACATCATGGAATACGTCATAGGCGTCGATATCGGCACGCAGAGCACCAAGGCGCTGCTGGTCGACCGGCACGGCACGATCGTCGCGCGGCGCTCGGCCGGCTACCAGCCCGATACGCCGCGCCCCCTGTGGGCCGAGCAATGGCCGCAGGTGTGGTTCGATGCGGTGCTCGCGTGCATCGCGGGCTGCGTGAGCGATGCGCGCGCGCAGGGCGTGCCGGCCGATGCGATTCGCGCGGTGTGCGTGGGCAGCCTGTACGGCGGCTCAGGCATTCCGGTCGACATCGACATGCGGCCGCTCCATCCGTGCCTGATCTGGATGGACCGGCGTGCGACCGCGGAAGTCGACTGGGTCAACGCGAACGTGAACGTCGAGCGGCTGCGCGTGATCACGGGCAATGGCGTCGACAGCTACTACGGCTTCACGAAGATGCTGTGGCTGCGCGACCAGCGGCCGGACGTGTGGGCGAACGTGCGCTATTTCCTGCCGCCGAACGCGTACGTGATCTACCTGCTGACCGGCGAGGTCGCGGTCGATCACAGTTCGGCCGGCAATATTGGCGGCGTGTACGACGTCGCGCGCCGCGAGTGGTCCGACGATGCGCTCGACATGCTCGGCATTCCGGCGACGATGATGCCCGAGCGGCTCGTCGAATCGACCGACATCGTCGGCGGGCTGCTGTCGCAATGGACGGAGCAACTGGGGCTGCCGGCCGGCACGCCCGTCGTCGCGGGCGGCGTCGATGCGGCCGTCGCGACCTTCGCGGCCGGCGCGACGCGCGCGGGGCAGCATGTCGCGATGATCGGCACCAGCATGTGCTGGGGTTACGTGAGCCGGCACGTCGATGCGCGTCACGGGCTCGTCAGCATGCCGCACGTGTTCAACGGGCAGCGCGACCTGTACGTGTTCGGCGGCGCGATCACGGCCGGCGCGTCGGTCGCCTGGTTTCGCGACCAGTTCTGTCACGCGGAAATCGATGCGGCACGCCTGCTGCCGCACGGCGATCCGCACGTGTTGCTCGAGGAGGCGGCCGAAGGCGTGCCGCCGGGCGCCGACGGCGTGCTGTTCCTGCCGTACCTGATGGGCGAGCGCAGCCCCGTGTGGGACGCGAAGGCGAGCGGCGCGTTCGTCGGGCTGAGTCTCGCGCATACACGCGCGCACCTGTATCGCGCGGTGCTCGAAGGTGTCGCGTTCGCGTTGCGGCACAACATCGAGGCCGGGCGTCGCGGCGCGGTGGCGCTCGACGACCGGCTGATCGTCGTGGGCGGAGCCGCGCATTCGGCGCTGTGGATGCAGATCATCGCGGACGTGACGGGCTTCCCGGTGTGGACGATCGAGCAGGACGTCGAAGCCGCGATGGGGGCCGCCTTGCTCGCGGGCGTCGGGGCAGGGCTCGTGTCGCACGACGATGCGCAAGGCGGATGGGTCACGCTCGTCGAGCGCGCGCGGCCCGATGCCGACCGCGCGAAAGCGTATGCGGCGCGCTTTGCGCTGTACACGGCGCTGTATCCGGCGCTCAAACCGATCATGCACGGGTTGCACACGCCATCGTGAAGACACGATTCGATTTCGGCGGTTCGCGGGTGCTCGTCACGGGGGCGTCGAGCGGGATCGGGCGCGCGTGCGCGGTCGCGCTGGCGCAGGCGGGCGCGCTGGTCGTCGCGGCCGGGCGCGACGTGGCCGCGCTCGATGCGCTGGCCGGCGAGACCGCATGCGAGACGATGCGACTCGATGTCGGTGGCGACGAGCATGCGATCGACGCGGCGCTCGCCGCGCACGATGCGTTCGACGGCCTCGTGAATTGCGCGGGGATTGCGTCGCTCGAAGCGGCGCTCGAGGTGAGCGCCGCGCATTTCGATCGCGTGATGGCCGTCAATGCGCGCGGCGCGGCGCTCGTGGCTCGGGCCGTCGCACGGAAGATGATCGCGCGCGACGCGCGTGGCGCCGCGCAGGTGCGGGGCAGCATCGTCAACGTATCGAGCCAGGCCGCGCTCGTCGGCTTGCCCGCGCATCTGAGTTACTGCGCGTCGAAGGCGGCGATGGACGCGATCACGCGCGTGCTGTGCATCGAACTCGGGCCGCACGGCATTCGTGTGAACAGTGTGAACCCGACCGTCACGCTCACGCCGATGGCGCAGTTCGCGTGGAGCGAACCGGAAAAGCGGGCGCCGATGCTGGCCGCGATTCCGCTCGGGCGATTCGCGGAGCCGGACGAGGTCGTCGAACCGATCCTGTTCCTGCTCAGCGATGCGGCGTCGATGGTCAGCGGTGCGTCGCTGCCGATCGACGGCGGGTATACGGCGCGCTAGGCAGCGTCATGCGGCGATGGCGCATGCAGGAACCCGCGTGGCGAATGGGTGGCACGGTCGCCGCGCGGCTAGACCGGATCCTTGCTCGGCGGGCCGTCGGGTTGCTGCGGATTGTCGTGATGGTGGCCCGGCGATGGTGGCGATAACGGATCGTCTTCCGGGTCGCGGTTCGGGTCGGCCGGTGGCTCGGGCGTCGGGGTCGTGTGATCGCTCATGGAGAACTCGCTCAGTGCGTGACGGCGGTGGCGCGGCAGGAGCGCCTCGTCTCCGTTATAGCCAATCGGGCGTGCGTTTGCAGCGGGATTGTGGCGGCGGGCGGTCTGTCGTCGGCGCAAGCCGGGCACGGGCGGTGTTCGTGCAGGCACCGGCCGCGCGCGGCGCGGGCCAGGCGTCGCATCGCGAGCACGCTGCGCGCGATCTCGGTCAGCGCAAATCCGCGGGTGTATCGACGTCGCGCACGATGCCGGGATCTTCGACGTCGAGCAGCCTGACCGGCGCGCTGGCGAACAGCGCGCGGGCGCCCGTGTCGCCGTCGAGCGCGGCCAGCGCATCGTAATGGTGCGCGGCGAACCCGACCGGATGGCCGCGCACGCCGCGATGCGCGGGCGCGACGATCGACGCGTCATCGGCGTCGAGCGCGCGCGTGACGGTTTCGTAGGTGGACGCCGCGATCCACGGCATGTCGCCGAGCGCGACGAGCCAGCCGTTCGCGTCGGGCGTCGCACGCACGCCGGCCGCGAGGCTCGCACCCATGCCGCGCATGGCGTCGGGCGCATAGACGACGTGGCAGCCGGCTTCGTTCAGCAGCATCGCGAGTTTTTCGGCACCGGGACGCACGACGGCGATCACGTCGGCCGTGGCCGCCGCGAGATGGCGGGCGGCCGCGACCGCAACCGGCGTGCCGTCGGGAAGCAGCGCGAGCAGCTTGCTGTGCAGGCCGCTCGGGTCGAAGCGTTGACCGAGGCCGCCCGCGAGGAGGACGCCGGTGGCGAGTGACGCATAGGACATCGGCGCGGGGGAGAGTGATGCAGGTGCTGCGATTGTGCGGGAGCGGGCAGGGATCGACAAGTGAGGATGTTACCGAGGCGGGCCCGTTTCGTCGGAAAGAATGTCAGCACGCGGCTTCGTCGAGCATGTTTTCCTCGACGGGGCCGTAGATGGCGTGCGATTGATCGTGCATCACGGCCCAATAGCGGTCGCCGAACGACCAATGCCACCATTCCGACGGGTAATTGGTGAAGCCGGCGCTCGTCAGCGCGGTGATCAGCACCTGACGGTTGCGGGCGGCTGCGCGGCTGATGAACGGGTTGTGCGTGTAGCACGCGCCGGATGATTCGTGGTCGGTGGCGTTCATGATGCAGCCCATGTCGAGCTCGGTGCCATCCGCCGAGATCAGCGTCAGGTCGACGGCAGCGCCCGTTGGGTGCGCGGCGACTTCCGGCGGTGCGACGTAGTGGCTCGTCAGCGCGATCAGCGCGTCTTCGTCCGGCAGCGGATTCAGCGTGCGACGCAGATGCGCGAGGTGTGCGGAGAAGTAGTCGCGCTGCAGGGCCAGCGGGCGATAGCCTTCCTTGACGTACAGGCGCAGGTCGGCGGGCAGCGCATGCGCAGCGGCGATCAGCCGTTCGGCCACACCGCGGCGCACTTTCAGGAAATGCGGGCTTCTGCTTTCGATGTCGCGGCGGCCGATATCGACGGCAATGCGCGCATGGAAACCTGCGAGATCGACAAACGCTTCGGGCGACTCCAGTAGGGCGATCGACCGGACAACGGGATCGGAGAGCGAAATCACGATAGTGGACGAAGTGGCGCAATGACGGTTGCGGGCCACGTCCGGCTGTCAGCAGGACGCTCTGTTGCGCAAAGGCCGGGCGGTCGTGGTTGATTTGGTCAGACGAATCGCCAATATGCCAGAGTCCGGCGTCGCGGTTTGACCCGCGGGCGGGCGACGCTTACCAGAGCGTCTTGACGTGCGCGTAAGCGCGGATTTTTTCGTCGCGCGTGACAAGCGGCGCGCCGAGCCGCCGTGCGGTTGCGACGATCATGCGGTCGGCCGGATCCTTGTGGAACGCGCCGGGCAGGTCAGTGGATTTCGCGGCGATGTCGGCATCGACGGGCACGAAGCGCATGCCGTCGATCTGCGCGACGGTCGCCAGCCACGCGTCGACATCCATCGTCAGCGCGAGGCGGTCGTTGCGCACCAGCATGGCAATCTCCCACGCGGAGATCGCTGATGCGGCGAGCGCGCCTTCACTCCGAGCGCGATCGATCGCGCTTCTCGCTTTCTTGCTGAGTGACGGATCGCCCGCCACCCACCACACCAACGCATGTGTATCCAGCACGATCACCGCGACGCCTCCCAATCATCTTCCGCAATCGGATCGAGAGGATTGTCGTAGCGCATGACCGAGCCGCGCAATATGTCCAACGGCTGAGCCTCGCGTGCGTGATACGGCCGGATTTCGAGTGTCGGCTTGCCGTGATCGGTGACGATCAGGCTTTCGCCCGACGCCTCGACGAGCCGGAAGTATTCGAGTGCGCGGGCCTTGAACTCGGATTTCGAAACGGGAGCGTGCGGCATCATGATATGAGCATAGTCATTTGACGATGGTCATTTTAGTCATGGATTCCGGCGTGACGCAAGCGCAGGGGCACGGCCTGGCGGTGCTACCGGTTCCCGCTACGCATCGGCCCACTTCCTCAACAGGTTGTGATAAATCCCCGTCAGCGAAATGACCATCGGATCCTTCGCGCCTTTCTCGGCGGACAGCGCCTGAATCTGCGTATCGAGCTGGAACAGCAGCGTGCGGTCGCCGTCGTCGCGCACCATGCTCTGGATCCAGAAGAACGACGCGACACGCTCGCCGCGCGTCACGGGCGTCACGTGATGCAGGCTCGACGCCGGATACAGCACGAGGTCGCCCGCCGGCAGCTTCGCGCGATGGGTGCCGCAGGGCTTCCGCATGAAGGCCCTTGTCAGGCAAGGCCCAGAACGGACTCGCGCATAGCGGTGTCCCATGCGGCGAGGTTGCGAATGTTTTTCAGGCTGACCTTTTTGGGCTGCTGCTGTTGTGCCAT